>JBIIUN010000362.1:0-5321 GCA_044339945.1 Kapaibacterium sp. (SeqCode) | reverse complement strand
GGCTGCCGGTCTGGAACCGGACGGATCCCTGCGCCTGCAATTGCTGGGCACGCCGGAAACTCGCTATCGCCTGGAACGCTCGACCGACCTCAATTCGTGGGAGGCGGTGGAGGATGTCGTCGCTGCCACCAATGGCATGACCGTGGCCACGCCACCGCCCGGAAACGCTACCCAATGGTTCTTCCGGGCCGTGACGCCGTGACCGCCCCGCTGATTCTCTCGCCTTCAAAATTTTGCCAATCACATGCAAACCGTTTGCAATACAACCGCAAATCCGAATCTGCCTGTCACCGTGCTGTCCGGATTCCTGGGCGCGGGCAAGACCACCCTGCTCAATCACATCCTCCACAACCGGGAAAACCGCCGCGTCGCGCTGATCGTCAACGACATGAGCGCGGTCAACATCGACGCCGCCCTCGTCCGGGGCGGCCCGGCCCGGCTCAATCGCACGGAGGAGAAGCTGGTCGAAATGAGCAACGGCTGCATTTGCTGCACCTTGCGGGAAGACCTGCTCAAGGAAGTTGCCGCCCTCGCCCGGGAAGGACGCTTCGACCAGGTGGTGATCGAAAGCACCGGCGTGAGCGAACCGCTGCCGGTCGCGGAGACCTTCACGTTTGCGGACGAGCAGGGTCGCACGCTCAACGACCTCGCCCAGCTCGACACCATGGTGACGGTCGTCGATGCGTTCAATTTCCTCCGCGACTACGCATCGGCCGATTCCCTCGCCCAACGCGGCCAATCCCGCGACGAAGCCGACGACCGCTGCGTGGTGGACCTGCTGGTCGAGCAGGTGGAATTCGCCGACGTGATCGTGGTCAACAAGACCGACCTGGTCACCCCCGCCCAGCTCGCCCAGTTGGCCGGCATCCTCAAGGCCCTGAATCCCCGTGCCCGACAGGTCTTCAGCCAGTTCGGCCGGGTGCCGCTGAGAGAAGTGCTCGCCACCCGCCGCTTTGATTTCGAGGCCGCGGAGGCCGCCCCAGGGTGGCTGAAGGAACTCCGCGGCGAACACACGCCCGAGACGGAGGAATACGGCATCAGCAGCTTCGTTTACCGCGCCCGGCGTCCGTTTCATCCGGAGCGCTTCATGCGGTGCATCCAGTCGGAATGGCCCGGAGTGCTCCGCAGCAAGGGCTTCTTCTGGCTCGCGACCCGCCACGACTGGGCCGGTTCCTGGAGCCAGGCCGGCCCCGCCTGCCGCACGGAAGGCGCCGGCCTGTGGTGGGCCGCCGCCCCGAAAAACCAATGGCCCGACGCCGAGGCGGAGGTCCGCGACATCATGGCGGACTGGCGGAAGCCGTGGGGCGACCGCCGGCAGGAACTCGTCATCATCGGCCAGGATCTCGTCCAACCCCGCCTCACCGACCTGCTGGATGCGTGCCTGCTCACCGAGACCGAGATGGGGCTCGGACCTGCGGGCTGGGCCACGCTGCCCGACCCCTTTGCGCCGTGGCTGAAGGCGGAGGAAACCGCGCCCGAGTCGTCAACCACCCTACTCAAATCGTGACCCATGCCCGCCTACGACTCCGAAATCATGCATCCCGACACCGGCGAGACTATCCGTAGTTTTGAAAGGCGACCGTCCCGGCCAGACGAACCAATCCGAACCAATCCAGCCGGACATACGGAGTGCCTTCCACTGCGTCATGGTCGAATGAATCGCTCCCGTTCCCTTCCGCCCAGCGCGAGCAATCGCCGAATCGGCGAAACCCACGTGCGGCGGCGGGATCATAGGCCCGCCGCCGCCCAACCGACACCGCGCTGTCCGCTCCTCCGTTCCTAACATGGCCTTTGCCCGCCGTCAGAATTGCTCCCCCCGCACCCAGCCAGTGGCTCTCCAGTTGGCTGGCCCGCCGCTCGTGCTGCTGGTCGGCCTGCTGGGCTCGGGCAAGACCACGTTTCTCCGCGCCTTGCTCGGAGAACTGCGCGGGCTGGGCCTCCGCACCCGCGTGGTCCTCAACGACCATCACAATGCCCAACTGGATGCCGCGACCGTCGCGCCCCTGGCCGACCGGATCACGACCCTCAGCGGCAGTTGTGTGTGCTGCGAATCCGCCGCGGACCTGATCGACCAGCTCTCCCAACCTCCGGCGGATTCCGGCGAGATCCAATTGGTCGAGACCAACGGCACCACCGACGCCGCGGCCCTGCGCGCCCTGATCGCCGGTTCGGCCGTCGTCCGGCATTGGACGCCACTGCAAATCAACCTGGTCGATTGCCAACGCTGGCAGACCGATCCGTGGCAGAACGACCTGGAGCGGGCGCAGTTTGCCGGCGCGGATCGGCTGGCGTTTTCCCGCCGGGATGTGGTGCCGCGGTCGCGCTTCGAGGAGGTGGCCCACGCCGCCTCAATCCTCGCGCCCGCGGCGGCGCGCACCGATCCGGCCCGCCTCGCGGCCCAGCTCCTGGCGCTGTCCCAAGTCCGCCGCTGGCAACCGGCGATGCCCGTCGATCCGCGCCCGGAAATGCCTCACACGCACTTGGCGGAACTAACCTCGGTCGAAATCCGGCTGCCGCGGCGGCTCAACGAGGAGGAGATCGGCCGCTGGCTGGCCGCCCTGCCGCCCGAAGTGCAGCGCCTCAAGGGCCTGAGTCCAGTCGCTCCCCGCAGCCGGGAGGCCTGGGTTTTCCAGCGGGTGGGTGCCCGGCACGACGTCTGGCGGCAAGCCGTCCACGGACCGCGGCCGGCCGGCGCGTGCGCCGTCCTGCTCGGTCGGAACCTGGACGCCGCCGTCCTCTGCCAACTGACCGAACAACTCTTCGCCTGATGCGCCTGCCGACGATTTTCCATACTGCCGAACCATCCCCTTGGTTCATCGCCTTTTTTGGTCCCCGAGTGGGGACCGGGGCGGACGGCACGGCCCAAACCGTGTGTGGCCTGCCGTCCGTCCTTCTCACTTCCGCCGTCGCCCGGGTGGGTGCGGCCAATCCCCTGAAACCGGCCCGGGATTCCGGGCCCGAAACTAACAGCACAAACCACAACATGATTCGTAAACTCATCCCCCTGGCGTCGACCTTCGCCGCCGTCCTGACGGCCGCGAATGCGGAAACCGTCGGCTTCTACATCGGCCTCGACAGCCGCAATCCGCTCGCCACCGGCCCCTTTGCCGGCCGGGAGAATCCCAACTTCAACCGGCTCACGTTTCTCTACGCCCACACGTATGAATACGTGCCGGGCCTGGCCCCGGCCGGGGCCAGCACGTTTGCCATCAATCATTACCATCCGATCGGGGCCTACTCCCTGAGCGGACCGACCAACGCCCCGACCATCAACCCGAGCAATGCCAACAATCGTATTCCCGAGATCGGCACCCGGCAGCCGCCGCTGACCCTGGCTCCCACCACGAACGCGCTCTACGCCGGCAAGCTGGTCCACTCCCGGTCGGAGGAGCATTTCAGCGATATGCGCTGGCGGGCGACGGATGACCTGAACCAACCCGCGATATATGGCCCCGGTTCCCCGGAGTGGGTGCTGTTCTACTCCAGCGCCGGCACCCGGACCAACAGCCTCGCGGGCGGCCGCATCAGCCTCGAACTGGTCGCCAAGTCCGACGGGCTGCACATCGGCAATACCAACACGTTGGACCTGCTGTCCCAGCCCGGGGACCGCTTCAGCCTCGGAGCCGGGCCGGCCATCAACTTCAGCCCGGTGTTCTGGGTCGAGGGCAACGCCCCGGTGGGCACCTACTCGGCCTCGTTCAAGCTCGTGGACACCAACACGGAGGGAGGCCGCACGCCGTTCCTCGACTCGGGCACCTTCCACCTCGATTTCAAGGTGGCGCCCACCCCCGAACTCACCATTGCGCCCGCGGTCAACCTGAACCTGCCGCTCGTGACCGCCGGCTACGTGCTCGAGGGTGCGCCGTCCCTGGAGGGGCCCTGGACAACGGTCACGCTCCCGCACGGCACGCACAGTGGCGACCGGCAAACCGTGGCCCTGCCCGCGGGCTCGGCCATGCAGGTCTTCCGCCTGCGCAAGCCATGATTCTTCGCCGCTTGAACCGGGAGGGAACGTAGGAAACCCAACGGCGGGTCCCGGTCGCCCGCGCGATCGGGGCCCGCCCAATCTCCACCATGAATCTTACCCGCCATTGCCTGGCCCTCCTCGGGGTGGCGACCGCCGCCCTGCCGCTGGCCGGTTGGGCGCATGTCCACATCCAGCTGGGCTTCACCGCCGGAACTTGGGACCTCCATGTCCTCGACTTCGAGTCCGGGCGCTTCGCGCCGGCGGAGTATCCCTTCGTGGTCGCGGCCGGGGCCCGCCAACCCGCGCCGGCCGACGTCCGCTACCACCCGTTCCTGGGTTCGTCCGGCAGCGTCTGGATCCTGCCGCAGACCGAGGCGGCGGGTCTGCTCAACCTCGGTCTCGGCACCTCCGGGATCGCGGCCGGCTTCTTCAGCGGCGATCAGGTCCGGCTCCGCCTGCACCGGATGGATGGCCCGGGTGATTTCGCCCTGTTCACGCTCTCCCCATTTGGCGCCCCCGTCGCGTCGCTGGCCTCCCGCGATGGCAGCGATCCCGCAACCGATTTCCTGCCCCTGCCGGCGGTCAACGGACATGTGCATGTCAACTGGGCCTTCAACGCGCCCGGAGTTTACCGGGTCGGCCTCCAGGCGACCGCCACGCTGGCCGCCACCGGACAAACCTTGGCCAGCCCGGTGACCGATTATGTCTTCGTCGTCGAGGCGCCTCCCGCCCCGTTGCTCGGCCCCTTGGTCCAACGTCCCGACGGCGCCTGGGATTTGACCGTGACCGCGCCCCCGGGCCAGGCGTTCACCCTGGAGTCCAGCATCGACCTCCGGCACTGGAGCGCGCTCCGCCCGTTCAACGGCACCGGCCAGGCGGAACGTCTGCCCCTGCCCCCCGACGATTCACCCGTTCGCTACTTCCGGATCACCCCGCCCTGAAACCGGCCTTAACCACGCCCCCATGCAAGTCACCAGCCTGCTCAGCCAAAACCCCGGCACCGAAGCGGAAGGCCGTCCTGCCGGTCCCAACCTCACGGTCGCCTTCCTCGGGCTCATCGGCATCGCCAATGCCTACCTGATCGGCTGGACCTGGTCGAAGGGGACGGAGATCGCTGCGCTCAGCGCCCTCGCCGGCTCGCTCCTGCTGGGCTTTCCCCTGCTCGCCAGTTCCTGGGCCAGCCTGCGGCGCGGCGAAGTGGGCATCAACGAGCTGGTCAGCCTGGCGTTCCTCGCCGCGTTCGCCACCGGGGATTACCGCACTGCCGGGCTGGTCGCTTTCTTCATGCTGCTGGGCGAGGTGCTGGAAAGCCGCACCGCCGCGGGCGCCCGCGCGGCCATCGAGTCGTTGCTCC
>JBIIUN010000503.1:0-3426 GCA_044339945.1 Kapaibacterium sp. (SeqCode) | reverse complement strand
CAATACGTCGGCTACTACACGCCCCTCGTCCTGGTGCTGGCCGCCCTCGTGTGGGCGTTCACCCATGATCTCGGCCGCGTCATCGCCACGCTGGTCGTGTCGTGCCCGTGCGCCTTCGTGCTGGCCACGCCGACCGCCATGGTCGCCGCGCTCGCGGCCGCCTCGCGGGTCGGCATCCTGGTGAAGAACGTCGCCGACCTGGAACTCGCCGGCCGGCTCAACACGTTCGTCTTCGACAAGACCGGCACGATCACCACCGGTCGCCTCGCGGTCAGCCGCCTCCAACCCGCCGCCCCGGTGACCGCCGCGGAGCTCCTCCGGCTCGCCGCCGCCGCGGAGAAGTTCAGCACCCATCCGACCGCCCGGGCCCTCCTGCAATTGGCGGAGGAAGCCGGGGTCGAGGTGCCGGACCCGGCGGATTTTCGCGAGACCGCCGGCCGCGGCGTGAGCGCCCGCATCGACGGCCAGGAAATCCGGGTCGGCCGGGCTTCCTGGCTGCGGGAACTGGGGATCGGCGGAAATCTGGAGCCCACCGGCGACGGCGCGGACCTCTCCGGCAGCAGCCTCGTCTTCGTCGCCGCGGGCGGCACCTGTGTCGGTTGGATCGCGCTCCAGGATCGCGTGCGCCCCGAGGCGGCCGCCGCCCTGGGGGACCTCCGGGCGGCCGGGGTGCGCCGCATTGCGCTCGTCTCCGGGGACCGCCGGCCCGTCGCGGAGCGGGTGGCCGCCGGGCTCGGGCTCACCGAGGTCGCCGCGGATTGCCTGCCGCAGGACAAGGTGGCCTACGTGCAGGGCCTGCGCCGCCAGGGCCTGCGGGTCGCGGTGGTGGGCGACGGCGTGAACGATGCCCCGGCCCTCGCCGCGGGCGACCTCGGCATCGCCATGGGGGCGGCGGGCAGCGAGGTAGCGATCAAGAGCGCCTCCATCGCCCTGCTCAACAGTGACCTGCGCCGGCTGCCGTTCCTCCTGCACCTCTCCCGGCGTGCCCGCGTCGCCATCGGCCAGAACTTCGTCGTCGGCCTCTGCTTCATCGTCGGCGGGCTGGTGCTGGCCATGCTCGGCAAGATCAACCCGGTGGTGGCGGCCATCCTGCACAACGCGGGCTCATTGCTCGTCGTCTTCAACAGCGCCCGCCTCGTCCGCGAAGGCGAGGAGCTCGACACCTTTCGGGCGCCCGAAGAACCCGCGGCGCCATCACTGTCCGGATTCACCGGTCATCCGGCGGCAACCGCCGCCATGCAGCCGGCAGGTTAGTCCGGCCAACCGTGTTTCCCCGTTTCCTCAACCAACCACAAAAACAAGCAGACACCACTCCACCATGATCCGTAGTTCGCTCACCGCTGGGCTCGCCCTATCCGGCACGTTGGCCCGCCTCTTCGCCCAGGAAGCCGCCACCACCGGGACTGGCGCGACCGCCCTGGAACCGATCACCGTTTACGGCACCCGCCTCGATTTCCTGGCCGCCCCCACGGATACCGGCACCCGCCTGGGGGTTTCCCTCCGGGACATTCCGGCCAGCGTGTTTTCGCTCGACCAGGCCACCATCCAGGCACGCGGTTTCCGCACGGCCCAGGAGGCCGTCGAAAGTGTCGTCGGCTTTACCGGCGCCAACTCGGCGGGCAACGGAGCCACCTTTTCCACCCGGGGATTCGCCGGGGACAACATCGCCCAGCTCTGGGACGGCGTGCGGCTGCTCAATCCGGCGATGAGCGCCCGCCCGCTGGACACCTTCAATCTTGCGGGCATCGAGATCATTAAGGGACCTGCCAGCGTGCTTCACGGCGAAGGTGCCGTGGGGGCGGCGATCAATTTCCGCCCCAAGGAGCCGGATCGGGGAGGGTTCGTGGCGGAGGGCCTGGCCAGCTACGGCACTTGGGACACGGTCCGGCTCGGGGCCGGCGTCGGCGGTCCGGTCGCCGACACGGGCCTGAGCTATCGGGCGGATTTCAGCCGGCAGGCCAGTGACACGTTCCAACGGGGTGGAGGCTACGAATACTACAACTTCAGCTCGGCCCTCCGATACGACGTCAGCGAACAATTGGCCGTAACGCTCTATGCCGAGGCATTGACCGACGACATCAATGCCTATTTCGGCGTGCCGCTCGTCAATGGCCGGCTCGATGAACGGCTCCGGCGCGCGAACTACAACGTGGCGGACAACGTCATGAAGTCGGAGACCTACTGGCTCCGGCTGAAGGCCGAATGGACGCCGAACGAGCAGGTCCGGATCAGCAACCTCGCCTACGGGGCGATCGCCAACCGGGACTGGAAGAACGCCGAGGGTTACGACTTCGACCCGCTCGCCGGCCGCGTCACCTTCCGCGACTTGGGCATCGTCGAGCACGAGCAGAACCTCTTCGGCGACCGAATCGAGGCCCGCTTCATCCATGACCTCGGCGAACGCGAGAATCGCTTCGTGGCCGGCGGCGACTTCAAGCGCACCGAGTTCTTTCGCCTGGCGGATTTTCCGGGCGGCGCAGTCACCGCCGACGCATTCGCTCCCGTGCGCCCGACCTACGCGGTGGCCAGTGGGGCTGCGGGGCCATCCCAACGGGGCGCCGACTACACCATCACGCAGGCGGGCCCGTTCGTGGAGGACCAGTTCTCGGTGCTGCCGAATCTGCGGCTCGTGGGCGGCGCCCGTTATGACTACATCCAGAACGACGTGTTCAACCGGGACAACGGCTCCGACTACGGACGCGACTTCAATCCCTTCACCTACCGGGGCGGCGTGGTGTGGGAGGTCGTGACCAACACGACCCTCTATGGCCAATACAGCACGTCCGCCGATTCGCCCCGTTCGTTCGTGAACATCGGCGGGGCTGCGTTCCGGGGGTTCGACTTCAGCCTCCAGCAGGCGCGGCAGTTTGAATTGGGCGCGAAGCACACCGGCTGGGGAGGCAAGGCGGAGGCCACGCTGGCCTACTTCAACATCGAGAAGGACCGGCTCCGCACCTTCCGTGTCGGCAACGAACGTGTCGGCGCTCCTGCGGGTGAACAGCAGTCGCAGGGCGTCGAGTTCGAAGGGATCGTCCGGCCCTATGAGGGCTGGGTGGTCGGGGCGAACTTCACGGCGCTAAGCGCGGACATCGACAACCCCGGTGCCGCCGACCATGGCGGGCGCCCCTCCAATGTCCCGCTCCAGCAAGCGGCGGTGTTTACCAGCTATCGTTTTCCCTTCGGCCTGGAACTCGGCGCAGACTTCCGCCATGTGGGCAGCCGCCTGGGCAACGACCCGACGGGCCCCCGTTTCACCATGGACGATTACCAGTTGCTCGGAGCCTTTGCCGCCTATTCCTGGCGCCAGTTCACGTTCACCGTGCGCGGCCGCAACCTGACCGACGCCACTTACCTTGCCTGGTCCGAGGATGACTATGGCAACCAAGCCCTGGTCGGTGCCCCCGCCAGCGTGGAAGTCGAGTTGCG
>JBIIUN010000186.1:0-9087 GCA_044339945.1 Kapaibacterium sp. (SeqCode) | reverse complement strand
GCGACCCAGACGGCGGCCGTATGCATTGCCGGCGCCCGTTCGGCCGAGGCCCTGCGCCTCAGCGAGGAGCGTTTCCGCCTGGCGATGACCGGCGCGAACGACGGGCTCTGGGACTGGGACATGGAAACGGACGTCGTCTATTTCTCCCCGCGCTGGAAGGCCATGCTGGGCTATGCCAATGAGGAGCTGGAAAATCGCTTTGAGACGTGGCGGGAGCTGGCCCATCCCTCGGACGTTGACCCGGTGATGGAAACCGTGGGGCGGTTGCGGACCGGACAGCAGAGCGGCATGGAGGTCGAGTTCCGACTCCGGCACAAGGACGGGCATTGGGTCCACATTCTTTCGCGGGCGACGCTGACCCGGGACTTGCATGGCCGGCCCAACCGGCTGGTCGGCACCCACGTGGACATCACGGAGCGGAAGAATGCCAAGCGGGAGCTGGAACAGTCGCTGTCGCTGTCGCGTGCCGCGCTGGAGTCCACGGCCGACGGCATCCTCGTGGTGGACCTCGAAGGGCGGATCGTGGATTTCAACCTTCAGTTCCTGGAGTTCTGGCAGTTCCCGGTGGAGCTGGTCCCCACCGCCCGGCGCCGGGAGATCGTCACCGCCTGCGACGACGTGCCGGCGATGCGTCACGTGCTGGGGCGGTTGGAAGATCCGGACGCCTTCATCGCGAAGGTCACGGAGCTCTACGCCCATCCGGAAATGGCCAGCTTCGACCTGCTGCGGTTCAAGGACGGCCGCATCGGCGAGCGCTACTCGATCCCCCAGCGAATCAACGGGAAACCGGTCGGCCGGGTCTGGAGCTTCCGCGACGTCACCCTTCGGGTCCGCGCCGAGGAGGGGTTGCGGGCCGTGAAGGAGAATCTGGAGGGCCTCGTCGAGGCGATTCCGGACGCGATCATCTTCAAGGACGGGGAAGGGCGGTGGATGATTACCAACCGCGTTTCCCGTGAATTGTTCCGCATTGAGAACGTCGCCTGGCGGGGCCTGACCGACACCGAACTGGGCGTCGCGCAGCCCGAGCTCGCGCCGATGTATGTGACGTGTATCGCGGGGGACAATCGCGCTTGGGCCGCCCGCCATCTGGATCTGAGCATCGAATGTGTGCCGTTGGCGGACGGACGGGTGCGCGAGTTTGAGGTGAGCAAGCTGCCCATGTTCAACGCCGACGGCACGCGCAAGGCCCTCCTGGTCCTGGCCCGCGACGTGACCGAACGCAACCGGGCGGACGCCACCCGCCAGAACCTGGAGGCCCAGCTCCGCCAGTCCCAAAAGATGGAGGCCATCGGGCAGTTGGCCGGCGGCGTGGCGCACGACTTCAACAACATCCTCACGATCATCCACGGCAACATGTCGCTCCTGCTCGATTCCGGCCGCCTGCCGGCCGACGAATCCGGCCTCGCCCAGGAAGTGTTGCAGGCCGCCGAGAGGGCCGCGGCCCTCACCCGCCAACTGTTGCTGTTCGGCCGGAAGAGCGTGATCCAGGCGCGGGACTTGGACCTCAACGAACTGGTGGGCAACTTGACCCGGATGCTCCGCCGGACCCTCGGCGACGACATCGCCTTGCGGACGGTCTACGCGCCGGGCCTGAAGGCGGTGCATGCCGACCCCGGAATGATCGAGCAGGTATTGCTGAACCTGGCCGTCAACGCCCGCGACGCGATGCCCGGCGGCGGCACGCTGACCCTGGCCACCAGCCTGGTGGAATTCTCCGCCGGCGAGTTGCCCCGGAATCCCGACGCTTCCGCCGGCACGTTTGTCTGCCTCGCAGTCGCCGACACGGGGGCGGGCATGCCTCCGGCAATCCTCGCCCGGATTTTCGACCCGTTCTTCACGACCAAGGAAGTGGGCAAGGGCACCGGCCTCGGGTTGGCGACGGTCTACGGCATCCTCCGCCAGCACGGCGGCTGGGTGGACGTGGAGAGCGAGCTGGGCCGTGGTTCCGAATTCCGTGTTTACCTGCCCGCGACCGAGCGGCCATGTCCGGGCAACGAGCCGAAACCTCACGAACCGGTGCTGCTGCCCGCCGGCACGGAATGTGTGCTGGTCGTCGAGGACGAACCTTCGGTCCGCCTGTTGGTCGTCAATCTCCTCAAACGATTCGGCTACCGGGTGCTGGCGGCGGAAACCGGGGTGGAAGCCCTCAAGGTGTGGGCGAAGCACGGTTCGGAGATCGACCTGTTGTTCACGGACATCACGATGCCCGATGGCATGACCGGCCGGGAATTGGCCCGCCGGATTCAGGAACAGCGGCCAGGATTGAAGGTGATCTTCACCAGCGGCTACAGCGCCGACCTGGCCAACTTGGACGTGGGGGCGGTGGAGGGATTGAACTTCCTCCAGAAGCCGTTTTCGCCGGCCCAACTCGCCGAATCGGTCCGGGCCTGCCTCGACCAGCGGTGAAACCGTCCCCGGCCGGTGCCGCGAGTTTTGTCGGCTGGGCGGTCAAAGCGAAACGCCGTCCGGCGAACCGGACGGCGTTCTCAAATCAGGGGCAATCCCCGCGGCTTACTTCGCGGCGGCGAAGAGCGCGGCGACCGTGTTCCAGTCCACCACGTTCCAGAACGCCTTCAGGTAGTCGGCGCGCTTGTTCTGGTATTTCAGGTAGTAGGCGTGTTCCCACACGTCCACGCCGAGGATGGCCTTGCCTTCGACGCCCGAGATGGCCTTGCCCATCAGCGGGTTGTCCTGGTTGGGCGTGGACACGATGGCGAGGGCGCCATTCTGCACGACCAGCCAAGCCCAGCCGGAGCCGAAGCGGCCGATGCCGGCGGCCTCAAACTTGGCCTTGAACTCGTCGAACGAACCGAACGCCGTGTTGATCGCCGCCGCGAGGTCGCCCGTGGGCGTGCCGCCGCGATTCGGGCCCATCAGCGTCCAGAAGAAGCTGTGGTTCCAGTGTCCGCCGCCATTGTTCCGGACCGGGCCGCGGATGGCGTCGGGCACGCTGGCGAGGTCGGCGATCAGGGCCTCGATCGACTTGGCCTCGAGCGCGGCGTTGCCGGCGATGGCCTTGTTCAAATTGTCCACGTAGGCCTTGTGGTGGCGACCGTGGTGGATCTCCATGGTCAGCGCGTCGATGTGCGGTTCGAGAGCGTCCTTGGCGTAGGGCAGGGCTGGAAGTTCGTGGGCCATAATTGTCGTAGGAGTGCTAGCTAAGTTGTGACGCGGCGCCCTCAGTGGCGGTCGCGGTGCGTCGAGACTAACCCGCGGATCGGCGCCGGCAAGTTAGCCGCGGCGTAGCCGGCGCAGGACGCCGACGGTGCCCGCCGCCCCCAGCAACGCCACCAGCGCCGAAGTCTCCGGCACCGTCACGGCTTCCACGGAGACGTTGTCCACGTAGGGCGAACCGAACACTCCGGACGCCGTATAGAACGCCAGGGAATAGGTCCCGCTCACGACCGGGGTGACTTCGGCGGAGAAGAGTTGCCAGACCGTCGTGTTTGGGTTGAGCGCGGAGAAGTTGTTCAGCGCGCTCACGTCGATCGAACCGGCCAGCAGCGAGCCCAGCGAATAGTTCAGGAACCGCGGCGAGTTGAAATCGCCGTTGTAGGCGAACGAAACCGCGTAGGTGATCCCCGCCGTCAGCGTGAGGTCCTGCCGGATGCCGGCGGGCAACACCCCCACGCCGCCGCCGATCAGGTCCATGTAGTTCACGCCGTCGGCCGCCGTGCCGCCGGAATACCCCACGGTCAGGATGTCGGGCGCCTGTGCGCCGTAGGACAGCCACCCGGTCGGGGTGGTGGCTTCCAGGTAGAAATTGTCCGGGACCACCTGGGCCTCAAACGACCCATTGGTGACCAAATTGGCGCCTTGGCCGGAAATCCCCAGGGCCAGCGTGATGAACGAACCGACGAACAGCCTCCTCATGGGTGGACGGTGACCAGCCGGGCTCCGGTCCGGCAATGCGTGTTTATACGTAGGCCGGCACTGACGTATCTGGGCACCGCTCCCAGTGTGACTCCCTCGCCCTGCGAGGCACGAGCGGGGAGAGGGCAGGGGAGAGGGGCTGCCCCGGCACCCGGGTCACTGGGGCACAGCTCGACACCATGTGCGGACCGGTGCCGGCAAAGTGCTGCCGGCTTCCAGCCGGGAGTCCCTGACGGCTAGCACGACGGCCGGCGGGAAGGGCTGCGCGCGGTGGCCGGCGCCCGCCGCAGGCTTCGGCCGAGGGCCGACCGTGTCGCGACTCGGACGTGGGGGACCCGCCGGTCCGCGGGGCGAGGCCACCTCGGGGTTCCGCCGGCTGGAAGCCGGCGGCACGTTGGGGCGGCCCCGACTTGAAGTGCATCCGATGAAAAGATGCGCCCAGTTCAGTGCCGCTTCTCGTCCGCATCGATGAAGTCCACGAAGGTCTGGATGTCGTCGCGGTGGCCGAGCCCGGACTCCGCCTTGCGCTGCTTCAACCGCTCCCGGATCGCCGGATCGTTTTCCTCCCGGCCCCGGTTCAGCAGGTAGGCGTTGAACTTGGCCTTGTCCGCGGCCGACGTCTTCACGTTCTGCCGCACCCAGTCGCAGACCTGGCCGTCGGTGATCGTGTCGCGGACAGCCGCGACGAAATCCTCCGCCTTGAGCCCGGCGGCTTCCAGCCAGGCGGCGTCGAAGCCCTTGTGGGCGAAGTTCGGCTGGTAATCGGCGTGGAGCTGGCCGGCGAGGTGCAGGCGGACCTTGTCGAGGAAGCGGGGCAGGTAACTCCAGCCATCCATCTGTTCCTTCGGCGAGCGGGGGAAAATCAGTTCACTCATGCGGGTGCGAAGACTGGGAGGGGAGCGCCCGCTTGAAAAGCGACAATCCGTTGCCGAAGCCGCCGCCCGTTCTTGGGCCGGCCCCTGCATGGGGTCTCGATTGGTCTTGAGTGTTCCGGTGAACGCAGCCGGACATCGACGCCGGGGCGGCATTTTGGGGAGGCTCCGCGCGCCATGAGCGACGTCGCCTTCAGTCCCGGTCCCACGCCGAATACCGTCCGCAGTGCGGAGGGCAAAGTCCTGACTGTGCCGGCCGGCTGGGTCCTGCTGCCGCCGGGCGACGCCGCGTTGACGCGGCGGGTCAAGGCGGGCGGTGAATTCTGGGCCGTCGCCGAGAAACGCGGGCGGAAGGTATTCTCCCAAGGCATCTGGGCGCCGGCGGCGACCGTTGAGCAGGTCCGGGTCGATCTGGTGGCGGAACGGGCGACGGAAGGCTTCGCCAAACGCAAGGAGGCCGATGCCCGACGCCGGGCCGCGGAACAGGCGGAATACGTCGGGGACTTCCACGGCGCGGTGCTGGGTTTCCTCGCCTTCCATCCGGCCCACGCCGCGTTGGCCGAGCGCCTCGCCCGGGCGGTGACCGCGCACGCCACGCCGGTGGGCAGCGGCACCGTGGCGCGGACCGAACGCATCCCCCTCGCGGACCGGGCCGAAGCCGCCGTGATCGCCTGGATGCGGCACCAGACGACCGGTTACGATTCGCTGGTGATTCCCCGGGTGAAAGGCCAGCGCCGGGAAGTGCGCCGCCTGCTGGCCCGCCGTTCGCACGAATTGCTGGAGCAGTATCGCCGCGGGGCAACGACCTCCGCCGGGTGCCCGCTCCTGAAGGCGCTCGGCGGCCTCGGCGAGCGGGTTTTGCCGGGCAACCTGCCGCTTGGGATCACGGCGCCAGCAACCGCCAGAACTGGTGCGGAGCCTCCGGCCCGGACTCCGTGAACGTCTGCCGCGGCTGGGATGCGGTGAAGTCCGGCCCTTCGGCCCACGCGGTGGCGGTTGGGTCCGGGCTGCTCTGCCAGCGGTAACGGTGTTCGGCCAGCAACCCATCCACGAGCAGGACCACCTGTCCCGCTTCGGGGCGGAACTGGCTGATCCGGGGCGGGCCGCTCACCAGCGGGAAGGCGCCGCGCGGATTCACGGCGCTGGTCCATTGCACCGCCGAATAGCCCTCGGACGGGGGAAATGCGGCCGGCGAGGGAGTGTCCGTGACGACCAGTGGCTCCACTGGCACCTGGTCCGACCAGGCGCCCAAGTAGGTCTGCGCCGCGGACCCGTTGCCCAGGGCAATTGACCGGGCCGCGGCATCGCCCGTGAACGTGTAGGCCGCCAGCGCATCCAGCGGCCGGAAGATCGCCCAGGCCTGCAGGCTCGTGGCCGGGACATTGCTCCCCGTGTTCGGCAGGAAATGGTCCGCCACCTGGACCGGCGTGCCGTGGCGGTCGCTCCGCACCGTGATGAAATCCTTCTGCTGGTTCAGCGTCGTCAGGTTGTAGAACACGTCCACGGCCACCCGTGGATCAACCACCGCCGTGTCATCCGCAAACACCTGCACGACCACGGTCAAGTTCGGCGGAACCACGATGGCCTGGGACTCCTTCACGCCCGTCTGGCCGTTGCCGCTGAACGCATACGCCGGGGCCATGCTGAACAGGAACGCCGCCGTTCCACCCCAGGTCTGGCCTGCCCGAAACTGGCTGGCCTGCCCCATCAGCAGGTGCCGGCACACCGCCGGCAGGAACCCACCGCCATACGAATGCCCCACGAAACCCACCTGCCGGGTGTTCAACCCGTGGCTCGCCACCGCCGCTGCGAAGCCCGTGACCAGTTGGTCGAAACGCATCGCAATGTTCAGGCCCGCACCGCCCTCGTAGGGCGAAAACACGACGTTGTAACCGTGGCTCGCGAGGTTGGTCAGCAAGGCGCCATAGGAGCCGGATTCGCCCACCGGACTCGCGAAGCCGTGCGCCACGAAGATCGTGGGCCGCGCGGGGTCCGGCTCCGGTCCCGGATGAAACACTGACACGGTCAGCGCCCGCCCGTTCGCCGTCGGATAGACCGGATTGGCCAACTGCGTCGCCTTCACCGGATGTGGCCCGGGGCCGCCGAACTCCCCTGGCGCCGGCGGTGCATACGTCTGCGCGCGCAGGGCCACCCAAGCCAGGATCAACCCGGCAACCGTCGCCATCCGCCGGCAGAAGCCTTCCAGTTTGCGCCGCAGATCGCTCCCGCTGCCCATTCGGCGAGCCTATCCAAAGGCTTGGCCCACGCAATCGGCCGATCACCAATCCGTCCGCCTCCGTCCTCCCCCTCTCCGCCTCGACCGGGGAGAGGGCCGGGGTGAGGTGTCGACCGGGAAATCCGCCCCAGGCCAACGCCAACACCACCCGGTAGGGCCGGGCTTCCGCCCGGCCGTTTGCGCGCAACGTGGTGCCGGACTCAGGGCTTCGGGGTTTTGGCCCAGCTGTGGGGTGTTCCCGGCAGCGCGGGAGCGCCGCCCTGCCGCGCTTGAACCTGCTGCCGGGATGCAGCCGCCCCACGGTTGCTAGTCCTCCTCGGCCGCATCCCCCTCTCCGCCTCGATCGGGGAGAGGGCCGGGGTGAGGTGTCGACCGGGGAATCCCCGGCGGGCGCCGGCTTTGCTCCCGCGCCTACGCCGGCGGGGCGGGTTTGGCGGTGTTGCCGGGCCGGCGACCGGGCTTCTTGCGCTCGCTGGTGCGGGTGCCGCCGGCCTTCTCATACTCGTCGCTGTCATCGCCGAACTTCAGCGCGACGGCCTTCAGGTATTGGCTGGCGGCCTGCGCCAAGGTGTCCTCGGCGACTTCGAGGGCGTTCTGCTCCGCGTCGGCCTGGGCCAGCGTCGAGTTGTAGCGCGTCAGTTTTGCCTTCGCGTCGTCGATCTGCGCCTGGAACGCGGCGAGGGTGCGGCCGTCGCCCAGGTTGAGCGCGGCGTCGATGGCGGCCAAACCCGCGGCGCGGGTCTCGGCATCCGTGATGATGGAGGAGGTGCGTTTTGCACGAGCCATAACGGTTCGTTGGATGTTTGGTTTGTTGGGGCCCAACGCCGCACGCGGCCACACTCGTGGAACAGTTTGGCGTTGGGCACCGCGGAGAATGAAATAACGCCAAACCGCCCTGTCAAATCGCCCGCCGATCCGCGGGGCGAGTCGCCCGAAAACCCGCTTTTCCCGCGCGGAAACCCGGTTGTCCCGTCCGCCAATCCGGTTTCGTCGCAGGCAATTCGCAATGCCTTCCGGGGCAACCCGATTTCAGCGCGACCCAACCGCAATTCCCGCCGCCCCGACCGTTCCACACACGAGGCAAATCCCGATGCGCCCGCCGCCAACCCGATGGCGCGCCGGCTTGGGCGGATTTTTCGCCGCCAAAACTACGTTCCCGCGGACCACGACGACATTGCCGATGCCCGAAAGCGCGGAATTGGAGCCATTTACGGGGCAAACCGGCTGCGTTGGCCCGTTTGGGCCTGCCCGGTCCCGGCCGCCGGGGGCAGTGGAGGAAGACTCCTGGTGCGTGCCCGCGTTTACCGCCATTTGCCCGCTTGGCGGCCATAGGACCGCCGCCTAGGCTGGCACAAACATGCCCCGAGTCGCCAAGCCCACGACGCCGAACGCCTCCACCGCCACCATCGGCTTCGAGGCCAAATTGTGGCTCACCGCCGATAAGCTGCGGAACAACATGGACGCGGCGGAATACAAGCACGTCGTCCTCGGCCTCATCTTCCTCAAATACATCTCCGACACCTTCGAGGAACACCGCGCGAAGCTCCTCGCTGGAGAGGGCGACTACGCCGGTGCCAATGCCGAGGACCCGGACGAATACAAAGCCGAGAACGTCTTCTGGGTCCCCGCCGAGGCCCGCTGGTCCCACCTCCAGGCCAGCGCCAAGCAGCCGACCATCGGCAAGACCGTGGATGATGCCATGGTCGCCATCGAGCGCGACAACCCGCGCCTCAAAGGCGTCCTCCCCAAGGACTACGCCCGCCCCGGCCTCGACAAACAGCGCCTCGGCGAACTCATCGACGTCATCGCCACCATCGAACTCACCGCCGCCAGCGAGGGGGAGAAGACCCACCGCTCCGTCGATCTGCTCGGCCGCGTTTACGAGTATTTCCTCACCCGCTTCGCCAGCGCCGAGGGCAAGAACGGCGGCCAATTCTACACGCCGTCCTGCGTCGTGCGCTGCCTCGTCGAGATGCTCGCCCCCTACAAAGGCCGCATCTACGACCCCGCCTGCGGCTCCGGCGGCATGTTCGTGCAGTCGGAGAAATTCGTCGAATCGCACGGTGGCAAGCTCGGCGACATCAGCATCTACGGCCAGGAAAGCAA
>JBIIUN010000185.1:0-9145 GCA_044339945.1 Kapaibacterium sp. (SeqCode) | reverse complement strand
CACACCCCATTGATCAGCGGGTGCGGCAGACCTTCCGCCACCTCGATCCAGCCGATCGTGGCCAACGCGTCCTTCTCGGCGCAGCCAAACAGGGCGATCTTCGAGCCGACCACCGTTTCGCCCGGAATGGGTGCCACCGGCATGTTGGGCGCCCGCTTCCCCCACACCGCAAGAGAACGCGGACGGGAACGATCCAGCGAATAGGCCTGCAACACGCTGCCGCTGGCCGTGGCTTGCGCCGCATACGGCCGGTCGGCGTTGCCCTCGTCATTTTCCGGCACGCCGCCGAGCGTCTTCGGATTCAGCGCCTGGAGTCCCAGGGCAAATCCACCGTCCCGCACCACGCCGACCACTTCGCCGACCGTTTGCCTCAGCGCCGTCGGAAACGGGCCCCATTGGGCCGCGTCCGCGCTACCTGCCGGCTGGACCTCCACCAACTCCAAAGTCAGATGGGTGGGGTGCGGGACAATCGTCACCCGCGCGGTCGCCCCGAGCTTGGCATAGTGAAGCGTAAGGCGCCCCGACACGGCGTCCCACTCCGCCCGCTCGGATGCGTGGAAGCTTCCTCCATTTCGCAGGCTCAGCAGGTAAGCGGGGCCGCCCGGTGCCAAAACGTCCTTGCCGTCGGAACGCCGCGTGATGCCTGCCAGCGCGCCGTTCGTATTCACGGCCAACCGGAAGCCGTCCGTCTGCCAGGACAGTTCGCCCGCGAGTGTGGCCCACAGGGACGCGACCAACGCCACCCACGCGGCCAAGGCCATCGCCCAGGGGCGATAAACATAATGGGGTTTCAAGATGCGGGAGACCCTCCCAAAATCTTCAAGCTGGAGCTAGCCGGTAACGTCCTGGAGCTGGAATCCGGTTGCGGCGAATTGTCAGAAACGCGGCGGGTATCCGCAAGGCCTTGAGCGCCGGCGAGCCCCGGATGCTCTGGGTTATTCCGACCGCACCTTTTGGAGAAACTCCCGCGTGCGCGCCTGCTGCGGAGCGCTGAAGAGCTGTTCCGGTGTGCCCTGCTCCGCGATCACGCCGCCGTCGAGGAACACCACTCGGTCGGCGATCTGGCGGGCGAGCTGCATGTCGTGCGTGACGAGGAGCATGGTCAGGCCTTCGTCGGCCAGTTGGTTGAGCACCACGCGCACTTCGTCGCGGAGTTCCGGGTCGAGCGCGCTGGTCGGTTCGTCGAGCAGGAGGACTTCCGGTTTCATCGCCAGTGCGCGGGCGATAGCGACCCGCTGCTGTTGGCCGCCGGAAAGCTGGCCAGGCAGATGGTTCGCGTGTTCCGCCAGCCCGACTTTCGCCAGCAACTCGCGGGCAAACGCCTCCGCCTCGACCCGCGGCCAGCGCAGGACGTGGAGCGGGCCTTCCATGACGTTTTCCAGCGCGGTCTGGTGCAGGAACAGGTGGAACTGCTGGAACACCATTCCCGCCCGCAGGCGCAGTTGACGCTGCTGCTCGCGGGTCACGGCCTGGCCGCCTTCCATGGTGACCCCGCCGATCGTGATGCGTCCGCCGTCGGGCGTTTCCAACTGGTTCAGGCACCGGAGGAAGGTGCTCTTGCCGCAGCCGCTCGGGCCGATGAAGACGACGGTTTCGCCCCGGGCCTGTCGCAGGTCCACGCCGCGCAGCACGGGCCGGGTGCCGAAGGTCTTGGTGAGCCGTTCAACGACGATCACGGTTCATCCTCCTTTCGATCCAACCCGCGCCGAGCGACGCGAGGTAGCTGATGGCGAAATAGATCCCGGCGGTCATCGCGCCGAGGCCGAGGTAGTCGCCGGTGTCCAAAGCCCTTATCTGAAACTCTTTCGTCAGCTCGACGAGCGCGATGACGGAGACGATGGACGAGTCCTTGAACATGGCGATGAAGTCGTTGGTGACGCTGGGCAGGCTGATGCGAAGGCCCTGCGGCAGGATGACCCGGCGCAGCGCGAGCCAGCGGCTCATGCCCAGTGCGAGGGCGGCTTCGGACTGGCCCTTGGGCACGGCCTGGATGCCCGCGCGGTAGTTCTCGGCCTCGTTGGCGGCGTAGTTGAGCCCCAGCGAAAGCACGGCAGCAAAGCCGGCCGAGAGCCGCAGCCCGAGCTGCTGCGCGAGGCCGAAGTAGATGAAGTAGATTTGCAGCAGCAGCGGCGTGCCGCGGAACACTTCAATGTAGGCGATGGCCAACCAGCGCACCGGCGCGGCGCCGTAGAGCCGCATGAGTGCGAGGCAAAGCCCCCACACCACCGCCAAGACCATGCCGGCGCAGGTGACCCAGATCGTGGTCACGGACGCCCGCAGCAGGAGCGGCAGGTAGGTTCGCCATTCACCCCAGGCGGTGCGGCGCTTGGCCGGGGCGGACACAGCCTCGGGCTTCCAGTCCTTCAGCGTCTCCTGGTCGGCGTTCCACAGGCCATAGCGTTCGTAGATGCGCCGCAATGTGCCATCACCCGCGAACGCGGCGATGGCCTCGTTCACCGCCGCGAGCAGGTTGATGTCCGTCGGACGCACGGCGACGGAGTAGAAGCCCGGGGCGAACGGGACGCCGGCCAACCGGAGCTTGGGATGGTGCTTCAGGTTTTCGAAGGCGATCGGCGTGTCGGTCAGCACGGCGTCGAGCCGCCCCACTTCCAGGTCGCTGAAATAGTTCACGTTGTCCTGATAGATCCGGACGTCGGTGCCCGCGGCTTCGGCCGTCCGGTGGGCGGCGGAGGCCGAGAGCACGCCGACGGGACGCCCGCGAAGATCGGCCAATTCGTTCACGTTGGTGGAGTCCGCGCGCACCACGAGCTGCTGGCCGAAGACATAGTAAGGCCGGCTCAGCGCCACCTTGGCGAGGTTCTCCGGGCCCCATTCCATGCCGGCGATCACCAGGTCGAACTTCTCCGGATCCGCCAGCGCCGGGAGCAGCATGTCCCAGTTGTTCTGCACGAACTTCGCCTTCACCCCGAGGCGGGCCGCCAAGGCATCCGCCAACTCCACCTCGAAGCCCAGGAGCCGGTCGGCATCCGCCGGGTCGTGGAAGATGTAGGGCGCGCCGCCCTCGGCGTCGTTGCCGTAACGCAGTTCGCCGCGTTGCCGGATTTCGGCCAGGGTATCCGCGCGAACGGGTAGTTGCGCCAGCGTCACCAAGGCCAGCAGGAGCCAGCCGAGGAGCGGGGTTCGGAACCGATGCGCCCCGGACCTTTGGCTAGCCGTTGGGCGGGAGCGGAGGCTTGATTGCCTCAGGGATAGGGCGGTCGGCAGACCACTCGTTTGCACAGGCCGCGATAAGCGGTCGCGCGGCCGGCAATACAAGCGGAATCTGTGCGCGGAGGGGAATTCGCGGGACCGGCGCGGGAAATCGGCTTGCTCCGTTCACAGCCGTCAGCAACCTCCGCGCGAAAGTGGCCGCCGAATCCGTCATCATCGTTCCCACCTACAACGAGCGCGACAACCTGCCGCAGCTCATCAAGCGCCTGATGGCGCAGCCGGTGGAACTCGACGTCCTGGTGGTGGATGACAATTCGCCCGACGGCACCGGCGCGGTTGCGGACGAGATCGCCGCCGGGAACCCGCACGTGCACGTGCTCCACCGGCAGGAAAAGAACGGACTCGGCCGGGCGTATCTGGCGGGCTTCGAGTGGGCGCTGAAACGGAGCTACCAGTTCATCTTCGAGATGGACGCGGACTTCTCCCACAATCCGTCCGACGTGCCGGCATTCCTGCACGCGGCGAAGACGGAGCACGCCGACCTCGTGCTGGGCTCGCGCTACGCCAACGGGATCCGGGTGATCAATTGGCCCCTGGAGCGCCTGCTGCTTAGCATGTTTGCCGGCAAGTATGTCCGGGTGATCACGGGCATGCGGATCAGCGACCCCACGGGCGGATTCAAGTGCTTCCGCCGGCAGGCGCTGGAGGCCATCGATCTGCCGACGGTGACAAGCAACGGCTACAGCTTCCAGATCGAGCTCACGCACCGCGTGTGGCGGCGCGGAATGAAAATCTCCGAGGTGCCGATCATCTTCACCGACCGGTTCCAAGGAACCTCAAAGATGTCGAAGGAGATCGTCCGCGAGGCCCTCTGGGTTGTCTTCAAGCTCTGGTTGGAAAACGGCCTGCGCCGCACGGTAAAGCGGCCCGAAACCGACTCCGACTGAAGCGCCGGCTGGGCAGAGGCAATCGCCTCAAGCGGCCTGGCGCATGAACTCGTCGAACTCCGGGTCACGGACAGCTTCCCGTTTCTCGATCTTCTTCCGGAGTTTGTTGAGGGCGACGTTCTGGATCTGGCGGATCCGTTCGCGGGTCACCCCAAATTTCTGGCCGACTTCCTCGAGGGTCCGTTCGGGGCCACCGTCGAGGCCGAACCGGTAGCTGATGATGGTCAGTTCCCGCGGATCCAATTCATCCACCAGCTCGCGGACCAAGTCCTGCCGGGTGGTGGCTTCAAGATCCTGGTAGGCGGTCGTGGCGTTCTCATCCTTCACGATGTCGGCAACCCGGGTGTCGTCATCATCGCCCAGCGGTGCGTCCAACGACGCCGGCCGGTAGCTGGCCTGGATGAGTTCGGTGACGCGTTCGGCGGTCATGCCGAGAACCTCGGCCACCTCGGCGTCGGTCGGTTCGCGTTCGAGTTCCTCGTGCAGCTTCATCGCGGTGCGACGGATCTTGGAGACGCGGTCCACCAAGTGGACCGGCAGCCGGATGGTCTTCCCCTGGTTGGCGAGGCCGCGCTTGATGGACTGCTTGATCCACCAGGCCGCGTAGGTGGACAGCTTGGCCCCCTTCGTCGGGTCGAAGCGCTCCACGGCGCGCATGAGGCCCATGTTGCCCTCGTTGATCATGTCGAGCAGGGGCAGGCCCATGCCGTCGAAATCCTTGGCGATCTTCACGACCAGCCGGAGGTTGGCCTTGATCATGTGTTCCCGGGCCTCGGCGTCACCTCGCTGGATGCGCCCAGCCAGCTCCACTTCCTCCTCGGGCGTCAGCAGGGGCGTCTCGCTGATTTCCCGGAGATACATGCGCAGGCTGAAGTCGCCGTCCCGGGCCATGGTGCGCATCTCCCGCGGCGCCGCCGGGGTGGCGTCGAGGCGCGGGACTTCGGCGATGTCCGGCCCGATTTCCGGCGGCGGTTCCGGGACAGGGGGCGCCACCGGATTCAGCGGGGGCGGAACCTCCGGGCGGTAACGGGTCGGAAAGGCGCGGATGGGCGCTTTCTTGGGCGCCCGGCATTGGGCGCGACGGTCCTTGGATTTGGCTCCGCCAGTTCCTGTATAGAGTCTTGTCATAACCCGGGGGATCCTACTTTTCTTCCGTGACCAGCAGGCTCCTCGCCAAGGCATCGGCGGTTTGGAACTCCTGCTTTAGGGGTATCGACTCGCCGGGACGAAAAGGGCTCAATCTTTTCGCCTACATTTGTGAACTATTTCTGTCCAACCCGCGGGAAGGCCGGGAAACCGCCGGGGATCAGTTCGTTCGGGGCAGGATCAGGACATCCCGGCGGCGCACGGAACATTGCAGTTCGTGGCCAGCCACCAAGGCCTCGGCGGGATTCTGGGCGAACGCCTTGAAGCTGAGCCCGCCGGCCGATTCCAGGACATACTCCTCGATGTCCCCGAGGTAATTTACCTGACGGATCCGGCATGGCAGTTGGTTCTCACCGTGGTCCGTGAGCTGGACCGATTCCGGACGGAAGCCGGTCCAGACTGGAACCCCGGCGGCAAGGTTTGTGTGCCATTCCCCAACGAACATGCCCGCCGCGGTGAGGACGCTGAGCGATTCCGCGGTCGAGGCCACCACTTCGCCTTCGAGCCAGTTAGTTTCCCCGATGAAGTCGGCGACGAACCGGTTGGCCGGGCGCCGGTAAACGGTGCGGGGATCGCCCAGTTGCTCGACCACACCATCCTTCAGCACCGCCATCCGGTCCGCGAGCGAAAGCGACTCCTGCTGGTCGTGGGTGACATAGACGGTGGTGATCTTGGTTTCGTCGTGGATGCGCCGGATCTCGTCGCGCATTTCCAGGCGCAGGCGGGCATCCAAATTGGAGAGCGGCTCGTCCAGCAGCAGGACGTCCGGCCGGATCACCAGCGCGCGCGCCAAGGCAACGCGTTGTTGCTGGCCGCCGGAAAGCTGGTTGGGCGAGCGGTCCGCATAGGCTTCCATCCGCACCGTCCGCAACGCCTCGGCCACCCGGTCCGCCTTCTCCTTCGCCGGGACCTTCCGGATCTCCAGCCCATAGGCGACGTTTTGGGCGACACTCATGTGCGGCCACAGGGCATAGCTCTGGAAGACCATGCCCGTGTTGCGCTCGTGCGGCGGCACGGTGTTCATCACCTGGTCGCCGAAACGCAACTCACCGCCGTCCGGTTGGTAGAAGCCGGCGATCAGGCGCAGGAGGGTGGTTTTGCCGCAGCCGCTGGGTCCGAGCAGGAAGAACAGTTCCCGGTCGGCGATGTCGAGCGACACGTCGCGCAGCACCGTCGTGGTGCCGAATCGTTTGGTGAGCTTGCGGATGCTGATCTGCATGGGATTCGCGGGAAGAAATCAGGTTGCCTCAGGGAACGGCCAACCGCCGGTATTTGGCCTGCGCCCAGCGCTGCCAGTCGAGCTTCGTGCGTTGCCGGACCTCGGCGTTCTGCCAGTCCCCCTTGGCGAGTTCAGCTGCCTGTTTTTCCGTCAGGGGAACGGCGCCCAGCTCCTTCAATCGCTCCGGGCGATCGCCGGTCGCCGCGACGGCTTTGCGGGCCGCGCGCAGCTCGTCGTGCAGGTCCACGACGGTGGCCCCGAACAGCGACCGGACGATGTCCCGGCGACCGCGCGCCAGGCGGGCGTCGTAGGAAAAATTTTGCCGGTAGGTGAATGGATTGAAATGGACCCGGCTGGCGGCCCCGTAGTTCGTGTAGATGGCAGGCCGGATGGGCAGGCGCTCAATGCTGTGATTGACGGGGCCTTCCGGATGTCCCGCCGGCAGGAACCAGAGCTTCTGGCCGGCTTCGCTGAGCACAAATTCCATCAGTCGCTCCGCCGCCGGCAGGTGCGGCGCCCCCACGAGGATAGCGATGCCGTCGGCGCTGACCGCGGTGAAGTCCTCCGGGACGACCATGTCGAGGTTGGTGCCGCCGGCCGCCGCCATCTGGATGAAGCCGTAGTAGTCGATGCAGAAGGCGTAGGCCACCTGTCCGAGGGCGCATTCCTTGGCGGTGCTGGAACTCAGGCGGTCGAAGTGACGGACATTGCCGCCGATTGCCGTGAGCAGTTCCCAGCCCCGCTCCCAGCCGTAGGCCTGGAGGAAGGCCTCGAACATGTTGTTCATCGTGCCGCTGTTGCGCGGGTCACCGGCCCCGATCCAGCCAGCCAATTCCGGCTTCGCGAGGTCCTCCCACCGTCGGACGAGGGGTAGCCCGGTCAGGCCCTGCACGCGCCGGTTCTGGAGAATGCCGAAGCTGGACAGGCAAGCCCCATACCACGTCCGCCCCGCATCAAACACCTCGGCGTCCTGCGCCCGCTGCGGGATGCCGGCGAGGAACTCCGGCGCGGGATTGAACGGGCGGAGAAGTTTCTTCGCGGACAGCCCGAGGAACGGTTCCGGACCGCCGCCGAAGAACAGATCGATGCCGATGCCGCCGGGCTTGGACTTGAATTCCGATTCGACGAAACGCTGGGCTTCGCCGGAACCGCCCACGTCCCGCCATTCGATGGTGTCGGCCGGAGTCAGCCCCTTGGCCGCCTGCCACCGGGCGAAACCGGCGGAGAACTCCCGGCGAATCTCCTCCGGATGCGGGGTCACCACGATCACCGCATCGGCCAGCAGACCGAAGGCGGCGAGCCACGACAGCAACAGGAGGCGGAAGTTCACAGGCGGATGAATACCTTGCGCCGGTAGAGGAACCGCGCAAAGA
Source organism: Kapaibacterium sp. (SeqCode) (assembly GCA_044339945.1). GTDB lineage: Bacteria > Verrucomicrobiota > Verrucomicrobiia > Limisphaerales > UBA9464 > CAIWAH01. Next base: position 1,289 of record JBIIUN010000185.1, on the reverse strand, counting down.
GCAGCATCACGGCCAAGGCTGCCAACGCCACGAGCACTTCTCCCAGTCCCTTGTTCTGGGTGTTCAGCCAGGCTCGGACATCCCCGCCCACGAAGCGCTCGGCCACCTTGCGGTAGTTGAGGATCTGGGCGGCGAGGTAGATCGTGATCGCGTTGCTGCCGATCCACACGAAGGGCTGGCACCAGCGCTGCAACCGCCAGACGTCCACAACCTGGAAGAAGATTCCCAGCAGCACCATGCTGTAACCGCCGGCCGCGAGGACAAACGAGGAGGTCCACAGCTTCTTGATGACCGGGAAATGCTGACCCCAGCCCCAACCCGCGGAAAAACAGAGGCAACCGGCGACGATCAGCATGAGCGCCCGATGGCCCGGCGTGCGATCCGCCCGCAGCAGCCAGATGCCCGACAACACGCCCAGCAGGCAGGTCACGATCGCCGGGAACGTGCTGAGGATTCCCTCCGGATCCCAATAGGTGTCGTAGAGCTTGCCCGGCAAGAACTGGAAATCGAAGTGGTTGGCCACGTTGTAGCCCGGCGTGAACTGCCCGTAGACGGTGCCTTCGGCCCGCTCAAACAACTCAACGGCGTTGGTCGTGCCCGCGGTCTTGGCCAAATCCGCCATGATCGCCGGGGTCATTTCGATGTCCCGGATGTCCAGCCGCCAGAGAGCCAGGTAATAGCCCAGAAGGATGGTGACCGCGGCGACAACCAGCCAGCGAGCCCTTAGGAAGAGGAAGAGCAAGCCGGCAGCGGTGTAACAGAGCGCGATTCGCTGGAGCACGCCGAGCACCCGGATATCCGGCCAGAGCTTGCTGAAGCCCCCGGAGTAGAAGAGCCCGACCGCGAACAGGAGGGCACCGCGGAGGACGACCTTCCGGGCGCAGGCGAAGGTTCCATCCTTCGCCTGGGCCTTGCGAAGCGAAAGCACGATGGAAACGCCGACGATGAAGACGAACAGCGGGAAGATCAGGTCGTAGAACCGCAGTCCTTCCCAGTCCACGTGGGTCAGCTGGGTTTTCACGTGGGTCCAGAACTTGGAATCGCTCCAACTGTCGATGGCCGTGACGAGGTAACCGGCGCCCACGATCCAGAACATGTCAAAACCCCGCAGGGCATCGACCGACATGAGGCGTTCCGGCAGTTCGTTGGTCTTCTTCTTGCGCCGCCAGATCCGCTGCGATTGGCCGGACGACTTGTCGGTGCCCATCTCCGTGGACGGACGGGAAACGTCTGGGGATTCACTCATGGCCAGGAGATCAGATGCGGAGGAAAAGATTGCGGCGGTAGAG
>JBIIUN010000184.1:0-9154 GCA_044339945.1 Kapaibacterium sp. (SeqCode) | reverse complement strand
AACTCAGCCTGCCGGAACTGGTCCAGGGACGCCAGGGGCCGCTGCCCTTCGTCGGCGAACGCCCGCTCGCGCGCCACGTTCTGCCGGGAGCGGGCGAGGTCGAGGAACGCGTTCCTCGCCGTGTCGCGGGCCTGGAGTATCTGGTAGTAATCCCCGGCGGTCGAAACCGTGAACGTCTGCCGATACTGGGCAAAGTCTCGCATCGCGTAGAGCAGGTCGCGCTCCGCCTGCCGCAGGGTCTCCAGCGTCACCTTGAAGCCCGCCCCCCGGAGCAACGGCTGGCTCAGGGTGGCCCCGACGCGGGAACCCGTGTTGGGGGTCCCGTTCCCGGAGAGCACCCGCAGGAAATCGGTCGTGAAGTCGGTGGAAAGCCGGGCGCCCGTGGCCAACAGCCAATTCATCCCAAACCGCGCCCCGCCGTTCGCCAGCCGGTTGCCGTTCCGGATGCGGGTGACCTGCTGCTGGGTTACCGGGTCGACCCCCTGCACTTGGACCGACGCATCCGAGCGCACGCCGGAATCGCCCGTCAGGCCGAAGATCGGCGTGAGTTGCCAGCGCGACAGCGAAAGGCTCAGCGCCTCCAGATACAGCAGTTCCCGCCGATTCTGGAATTCGCGGCTCTGGCGGGTGGACAGCTCCAGGGCCGTGGCCAGGTCCAGCACCCGCGCATCCCGTTCCGACTCGGCCTCGGCGCCCAGGAATTCCTCCGGCTCCGCGGCTTGGGGAAGGTTTTCCAACTGGAGCGGATCCTTCGCCTCCGCGGTGAAGTTGGTGTCCATGTTGGGCACTGCCGGCGTCTTTTCGCGGATCAGCCGCGCGGCCTCCTTGTCGGCGGAATTGCGCCAATACTTCGACGAACAACCGGCGACGGTGGTCGCGAGCAGCAGGCCGGTGAGGACGGGCAGGAATTGGCAACGGCGGTCGGAGGTCACGCTTCTAGGAGGCCGCAGTGGACTCGACCTCGGCCGGTTTGTTCAAACGGGAAACACTCAGAACTTCGAAAGGAAGGCGGACCCAATGATCACCGGTCTCGATGGGGGGGCGGACTGGCGGTGGTCTTCATCAAGCCAGCAGGTGCAGGAAAGGCGCGGCGGACACATCGTCGTTTGACCGGCTGGCCAAGGTTTCGTCACGGGTGGATTTTCGCCTGCTCGGACCGCCGAGGCGAGCGAGGGCAAAGTTTTCCGGCTTCCTTCGCCCCGCATCCTCCGCCATTCCTCAGGCATGTCGCACCTCGCCCGCGCCCGGGACGTCTTCGCCACGGAGATCGCCGCGCTGAAAGCCGTCCAGGCCACGTTGGATGCCAGCTTTGATCGGGCGGTCGAATCCGTGGTCGCCGCGATGGCGCAGGGCCGCAAGCTGGTCGTGGTGGGCATCGGCAAGTCGGGCAACATCGGCCGGAAGATCGCCGCCACGCTCAGCAGCACGGGCACGCCGGCCGTAGTCCTGGATTCGGTGGATGCCTTGCACGGCGACCTCGGAATCGTGAACGAAGGCGATGTCGTGCTGGCGCTCAGCTATTCGGGGGAATCGGAGGAACTCATCCACCTGCTGCCCGCCCTCAAGCGGTTCGGCGTCCGGATCATCGCGCTGACGGGCATGCCGAAGTCCACCCTTGGCAGCCACGCCGACGTGGTCCTGAACTGCCGGGTGCCGAAGGAAGCCTGTCCCTTCAACCTGGCGCCGACTTCCAGCACCACCGCGACCCTGGTGCTCGGTGATGCGCTGGCGATGGCCGTGATGGACGCGCGCGGTTTCAAGGTGAAGGACTTCGCCCAACGCCATCCTGCCGGCGCCATCGGCCGGGCCATGTTGCTGAAGGTCGGGGACATCATGCGCCGCGGCGAACGCAACGCCGTCGCCCCCGCCACCCTCACCGTGAAGGAAGCCCTGCTCGTGATGACCCGCGCCAAGTCCGGCTCGGTCGCCGTCGTGGACCGTCGCGGCAAGCTGGCCGGCGTCTTCACGGATGGCGACCTCCGCCGCCGGATGGCCACCGACGAGCAGTCGCTCACCCGCGTGCTGAAGGACGTGATGACTCCCGGCCCGGTTTGCATCCGCGACGAAGCGCTGGCCGCGGAGGCGGTCCGGATCTTCAACGAGCGCAACATCGACGACCTGATCGTGGTCAACGCGAAGCGCGAGCCCGTGGGCCTGGTCGATTCGCAGGATCTGCCCAAGCTGAAGCTGATGTAGGCGGCGGGGCCGGCTGGGAATGGCGTATCTGGACACTGCCCCCGAAATCCGCCCGGTGGACTCCCTCTCTTCCACTCGGAGTGGAGGAGAGGGCCGGGGAGAGGAGGCGCTACACCCGGGTGGGGCAGCCCCTCTCCCCGACCCTCTCCCCGCTCGTGCCTCGCAGGGCGAGGGAGGCACCCGGGGGTAGTGCCCAGATACGCCCGGCTGGGAATGGATCCGCAACCTTCCATTGGCGGAAGCCGCTTTGCCCGCTAGCGTCGCCGGCCATGGATTGGCTGACCAACCCTGACGTCTGGATCAGTTTGGCGACGCTCACGGCCCTTGAGGTCGTGCTCGGCATCGACAACCTGATCTTCATTTCCATCCTCAGCGGCAAACTGCCGGCGGACCAGCAGGAGCGCGCCCGTAAGCTGGGCCTCGCCCTGGCGCTGATCACCCGCATCCTGCTGCTCGCCAGCCTCGCGTGGGTGGTGAAGATGGATCAGCCCTTCCTCCGGCACACGCTGGCGCTGGGCGGCAAGAGCGTGGAACTGGCGGTGTCCGGCAAGGACGTGGTCCTGATCGTCGGCGGCCTGTTCCTGCTGTGGAAGAGCGTCCGCGAGATCCATCACAAGCTGGAGGGTGAGGACGGGGAAAAGTCGAACGCGGTCGTCCCGACCTTCGCCAGCGTCATTGTCCAGATCCTGCTGCTCGACATCGTGTTCTCGCTGGATTCCGTCATCACGGCCGTCGGCATGGTGAAGCAATTGGGCGTGATGATCGCCGCGGTCATTCTCGCGATGATCGTCATGCTGCTGTTCGTGAACCAGATCAGCGCCTTCGTGGACCGGCATCCGACCATCAAGATGCTGGCGCTGTCGTTCCTGATCCTGATCGGCACGATGCTGGTCGCCGAGGGCTTCCACCAGCACGTCAACAAGGGCTACATCTACTTCGCGATGGTCTTCGCCGTCGTCGTCGAGTTCCTCAACATCCGCACCCGGAACAAGGCGAAGGTGGTCCAACTGCACCAGGAGTATCGTTAGCCGCCCCGTCGGTTTGCCCGCGCCTGGCCGGTGCCGAGAATTGTCTCGCGCCTGCCGGGCCCTACCCTTTTCCTCCTGAGCGATGATTTTGCGCCGTTTTTCAATCCTGTTCCTGGGCGGTTGCCTGCTGTTGCGGGCCGCCGAGCTCAAGCCCGAGGATGCCCGCGAATCCGCCCTGTCGGCTTGGAAGGCGGGCAAACACCAGGAAGCCGTGGCGCTCGTTTCGCAGGCCATCACCGCCAATCCCAAGGATGCCCGCCTGCTCAACATGCGCGCCCAGATGCGCCTGCTGCTCAAGGACGGCAAGGGCGCCCTGAACGACCTCGACGAGGCCATCCGCCTGGAACCCGAACTCGCCTCGCTCCGGCAGGAACGGGCCGCCCTGCTGTTCAAGGCCGGCAAGCTGGAAGCCGCCTGCGCCGACTTCGACAAGGCCAATGAACTCGCTCCCCGCTTGGTCCCGCAGAACTGGCAGCGCGGCATCGCCCTCTACTACGCCGGGCGGTTCGCGGACGGCCGAAAGCAGTTCGAGGTGCATCAGACGGTCAACTCGGAGGACGTGGAGAACGCCGTCTGGCACTTCCTCTGCGTGGTCCGGGCGGAGAACCTCGAAGCCGCCCGGAAGGCGCTCATCCCGATCGAGAAAGACGGCCGCGTGCCGATGCGCGAGGTGCAGCGGCTCTTCGCCGGCAAAGGCACGGTCGAAGACGTCTTCGCCGCCGCCAAGGCCGGTGAACCGACTCCGGCCGAACTGCGGGACCACGAATTCTACGCCCATCTTTACGTGGGCCTGTATTTTGAGGCGACCGGCGACGTCGCCAAGACGCGCGAACACATTCTCAAGGCCGCCAGCCTGGCCACGCCGGGCAACTACATGGGCGATGTCGCCCGCGTCCACGCGGTCCTCCTGCAATTGCCGAAATCCGAATCCAGTCCGAAACAGCCATGACACCCTTTTCCGATTCTCCCGCCCCGGGCGACCGCGGCCCCCAACGACGCGGTCCTGCCGGCGGTCCCGGCCGTGACTTCAACCGTCCGCCCGCCCGTGGCTTCGGCCGCGGCCCCGCCGGCGGCGGTTTCGCCGGCCAGGGCCGGCCCTATCAATCCCGCCCGCCCTTCCGGCCGGGTTACGGCAACGCCGGACCCGGCGCCGGTCCGCAAGGGCGTGGACCCGATAGCGGATATGGCCGCCCACCGGAGCGCGGCTTTGGCCGTGGTCCCAGCGAAGGTGGCTTTCGCGGGCCAAGCGACGGCGGATTCCGGGGCCCGAGCGATGGCGGCTTTCGCGGGCCCAGCGACCGGGGTGGCCGGGGCGATGACCGCGAGTTCCGCCCGCGGGTGAGCTTCCGTCCCGATGGTTCGCAGCGGAACTTCGACCGTCCGCGTCCGCCCCGGCCCGGCCGGTTGGAACGCGACGCCATCCGCTCCGGCGAACGCCCGTTCTATCGCCCGCGTCCTGACCAAGGCCAAGGCGGCGAAGGTTACCAGGGTGACGCCGGTTACGGCCGCGGCCCGCAGTCCGAACGTCCCGGTTACGGTGGGCGCGGCCCGCAGGACCGGCCCGCCTACGATGAACGCGGCGGCACCGGCCGGCCGTTCCGCCGGGACGACGACGGGTTCGAGGGGAACGACGACCTGCCTTACGGCGGCGGCGCCCCGCGGGGAGCCCGGCCCAACTTTGGCGGCCCCCGCCCGCCCGCGCGTTCGTATGGACCGCCCCGCGAGAACCGGGGTCCGGCCCGCCCCTACGGTGACGACGGCCGACCGCCAGCCCGGTCCTACCGCGACGAAGGCTCGCCGTCGGCCCGGCCCATTCGGCGTGAGCCGGCCCCGCAGACGGATTACGAGCCCGAGGCCGAGGCGCCGGAAGCCGAGCGCAGCAACCTCGACCTCGCGGTGATGGTGGTCGAGAAGGCGACGCCGCGCATTCCCGCGGACCTGCTCCTGCGCCAGACGCTTTCCCGGCGCAAACGCCTTACCCGGGGCGACAGCGCCTACATCAGCCGCGCCGTGTTCAGCTATTTCCGCTGGCTGAACTGGTTGCCGGAAGACGCCTCGCTCAAGCAACGGATCGAAGGCGCCCTGGAACTGGCCAACCGGTTCGCCGCCGATCCGTCCGAGGTTTCCGACGAGGAACTGCTCGGTCGCACGGTCCCATCGTGGATTGGCAGCCACCTGAACCTGAGCGGCGCGTGGGTGCGTTCGTTGCAAACCGAACCGCCGCTTTGGCTGCGGGCCCGCAAGGGCGCGGTCAATGACCTGAAGACCCAGCTCGGCAACTGCGAGGCGTCGGGCTTCGCACGCTTCCCGGAGACCTTCCGCTATGTCGGCGAGGAGGACCTGTTCCGCCACGACCTGTTCCAGGCCGGCGCCTTCGAGATCCAGGACATCGCCTCGCAGGCGGTCGGGCTCGTCTGCGCGCCGAAGCCGAACGAGACGTGGTGGGACACCTGCGCCGGCGAAGGCGGCAAGACCCTGCACCTGTCCGACCTCATGGAGGGCAAGGGGCTCATTTGGGCCACCGACCGTTCGGAATGGCGCCTTGATCGCCTGAAACTTCGCGCGGGTCGCGCCGGCTGTTTCAACTACCGGTCCCGGCCTTGGGACGGCACCGACAAGCTGCCGACCAACACCGAGTTCGACGGCATTCTCGTGGATGCGCCGTGCTCCGGCATCGGCACCTGGGGGCGCAACCCGCATTCGCGCTGGACCGTCACGCCGAACGACATCACGGAACTGGCGGCCATCCAGAAGCAGATCCTCAACAACGCCGCCCGGGCCTTGAAGGTTGGTGGCCGGCTGGTCTATGCGGTCTGCACGCTGAGCAAGGCCGAGACGTGGGACGTGGCCCAGGCAATCACCGAGCAGCATCCCGAACTGGAGGCGTTGCCGCTGGAGAATCCGTTTGCGCCGGACAAGGTCCCGAGCACCGCCGTCACGCTGTGGCCGCAGGAGACCTTGGGGAACGGGATGTTCATCGCCGCCTGGCGCCGGAAGGCCTGAGCCATCGAGTTGCGAAGCCCGGCGGAATCTCCTTCCGCCGGGTTTTCTGTTTCTGGGGTCGGCGACCCGATGGCGTGGACCTCATTGGGCGCGTTGATCCGCCCACTTCCGGCCGCGGCGAAGTGCTTCCAGTGTCTTGCGCAGCCGGTCCGCGCGGGTCTCCGGACGTTTGGCGCTGGCCAGCCAGACGAGGTATTCCCGCCGATAGCTTGGGGCCAGTCCCGCGAAGCCCTCGGCGGCGGCCCGATTGGCGGGTTGCGCCAAGGCGGCCTGAAAGAAATCGGGCATCGGGACGGGCGGGCGTTTGGTCTTCGGCAACGGCGGCAATGGCTCGGCATCCAGGGCGACCGCCGCGTGCACGAGCCGTTGCAGGGCGGGGCGATTGAAGTTCTCCAACGTGGTGATCCGGATCGTCCGGATGTTGGTGTTGTTTTCGCCCGTGGCGGCAAAGAGCCCGCCAGGATCAACCAGTTCGGTGCCCCGGAAGAAGGTGACTCCCAGGTGCCGCTGGCAGGCGCTCAAGGCGACGACCAGCTTGCGGCCCGAGAAACAGAGCATGTTCCACTTGATGGATTCGGTGAGGTCCGGCTCTCAGGTCAGGATCCATTCGTGGACCTGCTCCGCCAGCGGCCACGAAAAGTCGGGGCAGGTTTCCAGCCAATCACGCGGGTCGCGGGTGCGGGCGCGGGAGCAGTCCATGCGATTACTTCAGGTCAAAGGTGGCGACCACCGCGCGGTGATCGGAGGGATAGGGCGTCACCACCACGTCGGCGAAGGTCGCGGATTCCCCGACGACCGCGCATTGCTTCGCCGTGACGTTCGGCCCCGCGAAGAACACGAAATCGATCCGGTCGTGGTGATCCTTGGGATCGTCGGGCCGGGTCAGGGGAGTCCAGGTCACGCCCGGTTTGGCCAACTCGTCGGGGAAGAGCGTGCGGAAGCTGTCCCGCATCCCGGCCGCCGTGACCGCCAGCGTCGAGGGGTAGGGCACCGCCACCGGATGCCGGCGGGCTTGCGCGGCCCGTTCGGTCCAATCGAGGTGGGACGGCTCGTTGAAGTCGCCGGTGAGAAAAACGGCTTCGCCCTGCGCCACGGCCGGCTTCAGTTCTGCGAGCAGGCGCTCCACCTCGGCGCCGCGGGCCTTGCGCGCCTCGGCGACGGCTTCGGCCGCGGTCCGGATGAACGGGGCGTTGCCATACGGAATGTCCAAGAGTTGATACGGCTGATAGGGCGTGTGCATCAGGTGGACGTTGAAGTGCCGGACGATTTTCCCGGAAGGCAGCTTCACGGTGATGCCGTGCTTGCCGGGCGTGTTGGTCACGATCGGAAACCGGCTTGCGATGCCCGGACTCGCGCCCTGTGCGAAGTAATGCCAGCCCAGCAGTTCGGCGAGCCGGCGGCCGTTGTTGGGGCGCTGGCCGTCGCGTTCGAAACCGCCGGCTTCCTGGAAGCCGACCAGGTCAGCGCGGGCGGCCCGGATGACGGCCGCGCTCTGGCTGAGGGGCTGTTTCCCGGCGTCGCCGCCGTGCCAGAGGTTGAAGGTCATTACCCGCAGCTCCTCGCCCCGCGCGGCGGTGGCGAGCGCGAGGAACAAGGCCGCCGGGCACAGGAAGCGGAACCAAGTCGGAGTCATGCCGGCAGGTTGCGTCAACGGGCTGCCCGCGCCAAGCCGGTTGAAGCGGCCGCAGCAACACCGCCCCGCCACGGAAACCATAGCCGGGATTGCCGCCGGCGCGGCGACCGATCACGGTCAGGCCATGCGATTTCCTGCTTTGCTGGTCGCCGGGTTGGCGTCGTCGGTCGTGGTCGCCTGGGCGCAGCGCGACTTTTCCAAGGTCGAAATCAAGGCGACGCCGGTCGCCGGCACCGTGTTCATGCTGGAAGGCGCTGGCGGCAACATCGGCGTGTCGGCCGGGCCGGATGGCGTGCTGATCGTCGATGACCAGTTTGCACCGCTCGCCGCGAAGATCGCCGCGAAGGTGAAGGAGCTGAACCCGGCCGCGCCGCGATTCCTGCTGAACACGCACTGGCACGGCGACCACACGGGCGGGAACGCGTTCTTCGGCGAGAAGGGAGCCAACATCGTGGCCCACGCGAACGTCCGGAAACGGCTCGCGGACAAGGCGGACTCCAAGCCGGCGGAACTGCCGGTGCTGACCTACGAGCACGGCGCCTCCGTCCACTTCAACGGCGAGGAGATCCGCGTGATCGCGCTGGGGCCCGGGCACACGGACGGCGACAGCCTGGTCTGGTTCAGCGGCGCGAAGGTGCTGCACATGGGCGACCAGTTTTTCGCGGGCAAGTTCCCGTTCATCGACCTCGGCAGCGGCGGCGACGTCGCCGGTTACCTGGCCAACGTGGACCGGGCGCTCGCGCTGGTCCCGGCCGATGCCAAGGTGATTCCCGGCCACGGTCCGCTCGCCTCGGTGGCGGGGCTGAAGGCCTTTCGCGACATGCTGGTCGAGACGACGGGCGTCGTGAAACAGGCGCTCGCGGCGGGCAAGACGCTGGAGCAGGTCAAGGCCGCCGGCCTGCCGGAAAAGTGGAAGGACTGGGGCACTGGTTTCATCAACACCAGCCGTTGGCTGGAGATCTGTTTCAACAGCCTGGCGAAGAAGTAGGTCGCTGGCAGTTCCTCGCCGGCTGCGTGCCCGCCGGGGGCCGTCGCGACTTCCGCGTCATGGCGCAGTTGGACCGGGCCGCTCGTCACTCATCACGCGGTCGAGGATCGTGATCTTCTGCCAGATCTTCCGGGACAGGCCGTCGGTCAGGTCCTCGATCTCGCCGACCGCCGCCAGCGTCTCCGCGTCGTCAAACTGCTCGATGTGCAGGGCCGCCGCCTTGCTGAGCAGGGCCAGGGCCTCGGAGCAGTAGTCGAGATAGCGCGTCAGCTCGTAGGGCGTCATCCGGCGTTGGGGCGACGACTC
>JBIIUN010000183.1:0-9159 GCA_044339945.1 Kapaibacterium sp. (SeqCode) | reverse complement strand
GAAGTCGGTCGCCTCGCGGTTTTCGGCGACGGCACCGCGCAGTTCCCGGAAACGGGCACCGGCTTCGGGTCGATTCTGGGACCAGGAGTGCAGGATGACGCAGACCTTGCCCCAGAAGGTCAGCACGTCCTCGTCGTCCCAAGTCTGGAGTCGCGTGGCATCGGCCGCCGTGGCCTCACCGCGAACCAACCGCTCGAACAATTGCGTTTCCTCCGGCGAGCCGGCCCACATCGGTTGCGGCCACTCCCGCACGATCTGCGCCGCCTTTTCCGCCTCGCCCCGGTCCTCGTCGGTCACCGCCCACTGCTTCCAGCGGGTGGTCTCATCCAGTGCCTCCAGCAGGTTGCCCTGATACTGCGCCGACCGCGCGGAGATCTGGTGGATCAGCGCACGCAGGCGACGGTCCGCCGGGGTTACTTTGTCCGGTTGGGCGTCGGGCCCGGTGTCGGCCCAGCGGCGCAGCAGTTCCGTTTGCGCTAGCTTCAGCAGCGGCGGCCAACCGGCTTCCGGGTCCGTCGCCTTCCGCCCGGCCAACGCCTGCCCGAGTCGCTGGATCGACTTCTCGATTTCCGGCTCGGCCCCGACCGGTTTCACCGGCTTGAGGCGCAGGTCATTGAGGTTGATCCGTTGGGTCGTGCCGGCGGATTGGCCGTAAACCGGCACAAGCCGGCCGGCCAACACACCGGCCAGCAGCAGGACAACAAGGCGCACAGGAAGTCGATGTTGGGCGGGTGGAATCAGCGTGCGTAAACACCGGCCGGGGCGAAGACCGCGGCGGGACCACCGGAGATGCCGACGGGCGGCACGATGATCGAGACCGGGGAGCCATTGACGGTCAGTTCGGCCGCGGACGCGACGGACTCAAGGCCCTGCTGCCAGAACGGCGGCATGGCGGACGGGGCGCGGGAAATTAGCTCCGCGGGCTTCAGGCCCGTCAGGCGCGTCTGGAACACTTGGCCGGCGATCGTGATCTTGGCGCTGACCTCGCCGGCGACCTGGGTGTTGATCTCGATCTGGGCGGTGATGACCGGGGCGTGTTCAAACGGCGTGCCGGCGAAAATCTTGGGTCCGAAATAGGCGCCGACGTGGGGATCGGTGGAGATGAAGCCCATGACCGCGGGCGGCTTCGTCGGGTCCGGCTGGAAGAAGACCATGCCCGCCGGCGCCGAGCCGACCGGGGTGTGGACCATGCGGGCCACGTGCACGATGACGTTGGGCATGGTGAGTCCGGGTTGGGTGACAGCGACGAGATCCACGCCGCCTTCCCAGGACATCCAGTGATTGATGAGCGTTGCCATAGTTGAGCCGATTGATTTGTTGCGGCGCCACCCTTTGCCACCGACGCCACGATCACAATACGTGTTTATACGCATAGGCGTCCGGGGGGGGCGCATTCGGACCTCGTGGTTGAACCGGGTCGCGTTGGGTCGGGAAGGCGCGCTGCGCCTTCCCCGCCCGGAGCGGAGCGGAGGGCGGCTGTTCGCACCGTGGGGTGGATCGACGCCCCGCTACTGGTTCCGCGCCCCGGCGTCCGGGGGCGCCGGGCCTTAACCGGTCCGACCCCCGCCGGGTAGCGCGGCAGCACCGCGGCCCCCACGTCCCGCGGATTCCCGGCAGGAGCCAAGTTTCCCGCGACGTTCACCAAGTTCAGTCTAGCCGCGCCGGGAATTGGGGCGATTGATGGAGGTGAAGCCACGGGCAGGGGTTGGCGGCACAATCGCCCCGTCCGGGCGGAGAGGACTGATCTATGAACATTTCCTGGCGACGACAGGTGCGGGCCACCCTGTGGCTGGCGTTGGTTTGCCCGAGCGCTCTCTGGGCAGCCGGGCTGACCTTCCAAAGTCTGGATCATCCCAATGCCCGGGCAACCATTCCGACCTGCATCGACGCCCGCGGAATCGCCGGGACCTACTGGCATGTGTCCCTCTATTGGCGGGGCTTCTACTGGGATGAGTCCGGCTTCAAACCGGTGGGCAACACGAACGGGACGCAAGTCAGCCCTAGCGCCACCAGCGGCGGCAATGTCGTCGGTCGATACCAGTTTCAAGTTGGTGGCGAGGGTGATGTGATGCGGTCCTTCTTCTGGGACGGTGCCACTTCCATCGACCTGATTCCGCCGGGGTCCGTCCGTGACGTTTACGCGGTGGGCATAAGCGGGAACCTCGTGGTGGGCCACTACCGGGACGCCGCCGCCTACGTTCATGGCTTCCTCTGGGACGGCTCGACCTATACCCGCTTCGACGTGCCGGGTTCGCCCGGGACGTGGCCACGGGCGATCAGCGGCACCCATGTGGCGGGTGATTACGTGGAAGTGCAGGCAGGGACCAGCGCCGGCATCACCCGAGGGTTCTTCTGGGATGGCGCCACCTTTACGCTACTGAACCATCCCGGTTCGAAAGGGACCTGGGTAACAGGCTTGCACGGTGCGGACGTGGTGGGGACTTACACCTACCAGTATGCGGGTGTCGGGCATGGCTTCCTCTGGAACGGTTCGACCTTCGTCACCATCGACCCTCCCGGTTCCACCTACACCCAGCCCACGGCGGTGTTTGGCGGCCGGGTGGTCGGGCATTTTTCGGACGGGACCCTACCGGTGGGAACTCCTCAGCACGGGTTCCTGTGGGACGGGACCGGCTACACAACCCTCGACGTCCCGGGCGCCATCTGGACCCAGCCGAGCGGCCTCTGGGAAGACCGGATCATCGGCCAGTATCAGGACGCCGAGGGCAAGCTCCGCGGTTTCGTCACGGTGATTCCCGAGCGGCCCGTGCTGGTCTCCCTTGGCTCCACCAATGTGTTTGCCGGCAGCCCCGGCCGTGTTCCCTTGCGCCTCACCACCACCGCGGCCCTGACCAACCTGAGCATGATGCTGGAATGTTCATCGGCCCGGCTGACGAGCCTGACCCTTCAGCCCGCCGCCGCCGAGGTGGTCGCCGCGGAGCTGACGCCGCTGGCCCCGAACCAATTCCGCCTAAACGTGCACCTCGATCCCGCCGCCGCCGGCACCGGCGAACGGACATTGGCCCAACTGGCTTTCCAGACGACCGCCACCGGGAACTCCACGACCGTCCCGCTGCTGCTGAGCGGCCCCGCCGGGAAACTGGCAAACGGCGGCGAGGTCGGCCGCGCACAGGCGAGTTCCGGCCGGGTCGTGCTGGTGGACGGGGCGCCGGTGCTGACGGTCGGCGACCCGCCATGGATGTCTGTCGTGCTGTATGGCTACCCCGGCGTGAGCTATCGCCTCCAAACCACCACGAACCTCAGCGAGCCGGCCTGGCAGACGGTGACCAACGTGACCCTGTCGGGACCCTTCGTGCCCATCGGCGGCTTGGGCCTGGACGCACCGGCGGCATACTATCGGGCGCTCGGGAATTGACTGTTCAAGTCGCCCGCGAGCCCGCAGCGCTGGCAGACTGGGGAGTGGAGCGACTTCACGCTGAATGGCGACGCTGCGCCCAACGGCCGGTTCTATTTCTGGGCGATCCTCCGGCCATGACGCCGGCGCGGGGACTCCTGGGGCCGGAGCCTCACCAGCGCAGCGCGTGCACCCGGCCTTGATGCGGCCAGGCATCGCCTTGCTCGACCAGACCGCGTCGGACCGGATTCTCCCGGACGTAGTGCCATTTCTCCGCGTAGTGAGCCGCGTCGAGGATCCGATGGTGCCAGCCGCGCGATTGAAACCGCCATTCCGCAAGGCCGTGCTTCCGGCGCAGTTCCCGTTTCCAGTAGTGATACACGGATCGATATCGAAGCGCAGGTCGTGCGGCGCGCAGAAGCAATGCAGGTGATCCGGCATCAGCAGGTAATCGCCCACCAACCACCCGGTCGCCTCCTGCCACGTCTGGTGAAGCAGGCGGTGAACTTCCGGCGTGGCCAACCAAGGCGTGCGTTGCTCCGTGTTCACCGTGAGCAGGACAATGTTTGGTTCACCCACCCGAAAGGGAACTCCGGCGGCCGGATTCTTCCGGCCGGGCTCTTCGAAGGGAGGGCTACCGTTCAAGCAGCCGGATTTTGGGCCAGTCAGGACCGCCGGCAAGCGTGCTGGCTGGTGGCTCGGAAGCATAGAATGGCAAACACCGCTTCGTGGTGGGGCGAGACTCCGTCGAGCCCAATCTGCTGGCAAAGCCAGCGCGAGCGGAGCGAGCATCCTCGGGCGTGGTGGAAGCGAGGGCAGATGCTCACTTCGTTCGCCTCGCTGCGCTCGAAAGTGGGCTCGACGGAGTCTCGCCCCACCAGAAGGGCGCCGCCCGCCTGGGTGGGGCGAGGCTTTGCTGAGCCATGTTTGCCCCGACTCGGAGTCGGTGCGCAGCTAGCTTCAGCTTGCGACCAAGCCCGGCCGCAGTTCTTCCCTCACCTTCATCAGCAGGTGCCCGAGGGCGTTGAACGGCGTTCCTTGCCATTCGGTCCAGTAGCCGCCCCAGCAGCCTTCGACACTGGAATCCGCAATCAGGATGGAGTCGCCGGTGCCCAGCAGCCTTTCCCGAAGATGCGGATGCTGGACGAACTTGTGGCGCAGGGCGTTGCGCATCAGGTCATCGCAGGCAGCGGACCACGGTTCGCCCCCTCGCTTCGGCTGGGACTTCAACGTCCGAAACCAGGCCTGACTGGAAGGAAAACGGACGCCATCCACTTCGATGGGGACTTCGGCTTGAGGCAGGAAGTCCTTCAACACGGGGTCACTGCCCAGCCACAGGAAGGTGCCAGGCCGGGCTCCGCTGCCATCCGGATTCAGGAGCTGGAGATACTCGGAGTGATACCTCGCCCGAATCGCCAGGTCGTAGGCGGTCTGCCCAGCGTGGTTGCGCAACGTGAGGTCCGCGCCCGCCTCGACCAAGGCGAGAAAGACAGGGAACTCAATGTCCGGTCGAAACTCGTCACTCTCGAAGATCAGATGCAGGGCCGTGTTGCCTTGGTGATCTTGGGCACTCGCGCAGGCGCCGGCTTGAAGTAGTTGACGGATGCTTTCGGGCTCATTCGCCTGGGCCGCACGTTGAAGCGGCGTCCGACCCTTGAGGTTTGCCTGATCCACTGGCAGCCGGAGTGGTAGGACGACTTCCAGGCACTTCGGCCACGGGGCTGAATGGTGCAACAGGCCGCTGCCTTCCTCATCGCAAGCCTGCCGATCGGCTCTCAGCGAGATCAGGTGGGCAACGGTCGCGTGTTGCCCATTGCCGGCCGCGGAAAGAATGGCTGGGGATCCTCCGTCGCCGCATTGGTTGATTTCGAATCCGTGCTGTAACAGCCAATCAACGGCGTCACGCGTTCCCGAGAAAGCGGCGTGGTCCAGCGCGCCTTCCATAGCATGGATATTCGCGCCATGCCGGACCAGCAGGTCGGCTATCGCAAGCGCGTTCCGGTCCAACGACTGCTTCAACAATTCCACCCCCATCGTTCCTGCAAGCTGCTCGCGAGATGCCGCACCTCGGCCTAGCAGCAGTCCCACCAAAGCCGGAGTGCCCAATTCGACAGCGTGCTCCAAAGGCGTCGCGCCCGAGTTAGTGAGGGCCAAGAGGTCCGCGCCATGTTCGAGCATGCACTCCACCACCGGAACGAAACGCGGCCTCCCGCGCAACTCGTCGGCAAAGAGCGGGTCGGTCTGATCCAAATCAACCCCTTCGCCCGAAAGTTCCCGGAACAGTTCCGCCGGTTCTGCATGGAGGTCGAGAAATCCGCACAGCAGGTCCATCCTGGTCGTATCAGTCAGGTCGTCGGCCAGACCAAGCTCAGCTGAGATCGCTGGATTGCGTCTCTTCATGACCGCCAACATCGCTTCGGTAACTCGACGCGGGAACGGTCGACGAAACCGGAATGCATCCCGGCCTTCGGCGTCGTCGAAACAGAGAAACCTTTTCCCGCAGCACGCAGCGCGATGCAGGGGTGTCTCGCCATCCCCAGCGCGCACGTTGACGTCGGCTCCCGCCTCCAGGAGGCATCGAACTGCGACAAGGTCTCCCACTTCAGCGGCGGCATGGAGCGCGCTTCTACCGGCCGGCGAAGTGGCGGTGAGATAGCCGGGACGCAGGAGCAATTCGCGGAGGCGCGAATGATTCCGCGTCCGCACCGCCCAGATGATCCGCTGTGCCGGGGTGGGCATCGTTGACAGCCCGTGACTATGCCAACACCGCTTCCCGCATCGGCCGGGTGCTGACGGGTGGCAGTTCCTGCGCGGATTCGCGAAGCTGCTCCACCTCTTGCTCCACCAAGGCGCAAAGCGCCCGGTAGGTTTCCTCCTCGGTCGTGCCATGGCAGGCACCGCCCCACGGGAACAGGTCCGGGCAATAGCCCACATACAGGCTGTCGGACTCCTCCCAGCGGACGAACTTGAGATACCGGTCGTGTGCTTTCATTTGGCTGTCTCCCGGATGGCGTTGCGAACCATGCGTTCCTGATAGTGGTGTGCGTCGTCTCCGGCCTGCCCGCTCAGGATCAATGAGCCGGGAAATCTCGGATGCCGGAACTTGCGGTGCGAGCCCTTGCCGCCGGGCACGAGCACGAATCCCGCCTGCTCCAAGTCGGAGATCAACTGGCGAAGCTTGCGCGGCACACGGCGGAATTTGGCATGCCAGCCCCGGCTCTGCCAGTGGCAACATGGATAGCCAAGCTCACGCCTTCACCCACTTCTTCGCCCGGCTGCTCTTCAGGATCGCTTCGCACAGCTTCACCTCGTGGTGGCCGTCCGCGGCGGTGGCGAAGAGCACGGGCGTCTTCCCGCCGCTCGCGATGTGCTCGTAGACGGCGCGGTAGTGCATCTTGTGGCTGTCGGGAAAACCTTCCGGGTGGCCGCCGGGATAGTCGGTGAAGCCCGCCACGTCGGCGCTGAAGCCGGCGGTGCCGCGCTGGAGGATCTGGTTCGGTTCGTCGCGGCGGCCGAGTATGATTTCGTTCGGCTGCTGGAGGCTCCATTGCACGCTGCCCTTCGTGCCGTAGATGCCGACGTAGAGATCGCACTTCCAGCCGGCGGCGACCTGCGAGATGGAGGCGTTGGCGTGGACGCCATTCGCGAAGCCGTGAGCGGACTTCCCGAACTTCAACAGCACGCTGCCGAAGTCCTCGGTGTCCACCGGGTAGGGCACCATCGTGGCGGGATCGATCTTGGCGAAGGTCTGCACCTCGCCGGTCGGGCGCAGGCGCGTCTTGTGAAACGTCTCCAGGTGGGCGAAGGCGCTCTCGGCCTTCGCGCCGAGGATGAACGATACGGCGTCGATCCAGTGCGTGCCGATGTCGCCGACGGCGCGGAGTTTGCCGCCTTCGCTGGCGAGCAGGCGCCAGTTGTAGTCCGTGGGCAGCTGGAGCCAGTCCTGAAAGAAGTGCCCCTGCACGTGCATGATCTGGCCGAGGTCGCCGCGCTGGACGAGCGCGCGCATCTGGAGCACGGCGGGGAAGAAGCGGCACATGTAGTTCACCGCGAAGATCGGGCTGCCGGCCTTCGCGACCGCCTTCACGACCTTGGCCGTTTCCAGCGAGGTCATGCCCAGCGGCTTCTCGCAGACGACGTGTTTGCCCGCCTTGAGCGCCGCCAGCGACTGCTCGACGTGGACCTTGTTGGGCGAGGTGATGTGGACCACGTCCACGTTGGGCGAGGCCAGCATCGCCCGGTAATCGTAGTCGCCGTAGACCTCGGGGATGCCCCACTGGTCGGCGGTGGCGCGGGCGGACTTGGTGGAGCCGCAGATCGCGGTGACCTGGACGCCCAGGCGTTTCAGCGCCTCGATGTGGACGGGCCCGATGAAGCCGGTGCCGATGACGCCGGCGCGAAGATGGTGAAGGGGAACGGACATGCGCGAAGTGAAGCAGCGAGGGCCGCCCGACGCAAAGCGGCAGGTGGGAGCACGCGCCGGCCAACCCGGCCTACTGCGCCGCCAGGGCCAGCGCACCGACGGGAACGGAATCCTCGCCGAGCCCGGCCAGCACGACGCGGGGACCGGGTTGGAAGGAATCCATCACGTAGCGGGGCAACGCGGCGGCGACCGCGGCCCGGAGCGGTTCGCCCACCAGGGAAAGACCGCCGCCCATGACCACCACCTCGGGATGGAACAGTTGCACGGCGTGCGACAGGCCGAACGCCAGGTCGTCGGCCACTTCCGCGACCAGTTCCGTGGCCAACGCATCGCCGGCCGCGATCGCCTCGGCCAGGTGCCGGGCTTCGCCGCCGGACTCCTTCTGGGCCCGGACACAGGCCGCCAACACGGAGGCGCCCGCATGTTGGGCGACCCGTTCGACGATCCGTCGGTCCACGGCCCAACCGGAGCAGCGTTGCTCGACGGTGGTGCCGGCGCGGTCCAACCGCACGTGGCCTAGTTCGGCTTCGCCCGGCGTTGCGCCGTGGTAGAGCCGGCCGTCCACGACGAGTCCGCCGCCGACGCCGCTGCCCATGTTGATCCAGCAGACCGGGTTCGCGCCGCTGCCCGCCCCGTGCAGGGCCTCGCCCAGCGCGGCCACGTTGGCGTCGTTGTCCACCACCACGGGCAGCCGGGTCAGCTCGCGGAGCCAGGCGCCGAGCTCGAAGTCGTGCCAGCCAGCAATCTGGTGGGAGCAGCAAATCTTGCCCGTGCGCCAGTCCACGGGCCCGCCGAAGCCGACGCCGATCGCGTTGGGTTGGTAGGCTGCGACCAAGCCGGGCAGCGCCTCCTCGATCTGCTCCCGGATGCCCGCGCCGCCGGCCGCGCGGTCCACGGCGAGGCGCCGCCGGTCGTGGATGAAGCCGGTTTCGTCGCCGGCGACGAGCTGGAGTTTGGTGCCGCCAATTTCAATGCCGATGAGGTTCATGTTCGGGAAAGCGGGTCAGGGGCGGGCGAAGTAGTCGGGTTCGTTGCCCGGCTTCCACTTGATGTTGCAACCCATGCTGGGGATTTGGCGGGCCGACACCGGTTGGCCGCCGAGCAAGGCGGACACGGCCGCGCGGAGGTCGGCGCCGGTCACGGGCCGGCCGTTGCCGGGGCGGGAATCGTCGAACTGGCCGCGGTAGGCGAGGCGGCGTTGGGCGTCGAAGACGAAGAAGTCGGGCGTGCAGGCGGCGCGGTAGGCGCGGGCCACGGCCTGGGACTCGTCGAACAGGTAGGGAAAGTTCCAGCCGGCGGACCGCGCCTCGGCGGCCATGAGTCCGGGCGCGTCGGCCGGATACTTCACCGCGTCATTGGCGCTGACAGCGACCAGGGCGAC
>JBIIUN010000182.1:0-9210 GCA_044339945.1 Kapaibacterium sp. (SeqCode) | reverse complement strand
AAGCGATGGAAAGGCCTCGATGCCCTCCACCACCGACTCCTTCGCATTGATCGGATACACCCGATAGCCGCAATCCCGGAAGGCGCGGACCGCCTTGTTGCCAAATTTGTTGCGATCCGATGAAGCACCCAATACCGCGACCGTTTTCATGTCCCCACGATGGAGTTACCTTTGCCAACATGCAAAAACTGCCTCGATGACGCCGCCGAACCCGACCTGTTGGCGCTCAAAAGGTTACTTGCCGGGAAAAACGCGTTGACACTCATTTGCCCCCCACCTATCAATCCGCGCCTCAACCGAGTTGCAGGCAAAGTTTCGGTTTAGTCGCCGCCGAAAGGTGGACGGCCAAACTGTATTTTTTGTCGCCCGAATCGGGGTGATAGCCGGTTAGCGAAGCCCGCGTAGCTCAGTTGGTAGAGCACGTCCTTGGTAAGGACGAGGTCACCGGTTCAAGCCCGGTCGCGGGCTCCAGTTTGCAGCAATTGAGTCAGAACAAATCGAGAACAAGTTAACACGTCAGTCACATGGCTAAGGAAAACTTCCAGCGCACTAAGCCGCACCTGAACGTGGGCACCATTGGCCACGTTGACCACGGCAAGTCCACCCTCACTGCTGCCATCGTTGCAGTCCAGAACCGCAAGGGTCTGGCTCCGATGATTGAGTATAAGGATATCACCAAGGGCGGCACCGTCCGCGACGAGACCAAGACGGTGACCATCGCCGTCTCCCACGTCGAATACGAGAGCCCCAAGCGTCACTACGCCCACGTCGACTGCCCCGGCCACGCTGATTATGTGAAGAACATGATCACCGGCGCCGCGCAGATGGACGGAGCGATCTTGGTGGTTAGTGCGGCCGATGGTCCCATGCCCCAGACCCGTGAGCACATCCTGCTCGCCCGTCAGGTTGGTGTGCCGAGCATCGTGGTCTTCCTGAACAAGGTTGACCTTGCGGATGCCGACCTCCTCGAGTTGATCGAGATGGAGATCCGTGACTTGCTCAACAAGTATGGTTTCCCTGGCGACACCACCCCGATTGTCCGCGGTTCCGCCACGGCGGCCATTGCTGGCACCCCCGAAGGTGAAGCGGCCATCGCCAATCTGCTGGAGGCCCTTGATACCTTCGTTCCGGAGCCGGTTCGTGAAAACGACAAGCCGTTCCTGATGTGCATCGAAGACGTGTTCACCATCGAAGGTCGCGGCACCGTCGTGACCGGCCGTGTGGAGCGCGGAACGCTGCTGAAGATGTCCGAAGTCGAAATCGTTGGTCTGAAGGACACCCGGAAGACCACGGCGACCGACATCGAAATGTTCCGCAAGTTGCTCGACAGTGCGACTTCCGGCGACAACGTCGGCGTGCTGCTCCGTGGTGTGACCAAGAACGATGTCGAACGCGGCATGGTTCTGGCCAAGCCCGGCTCGATTACGCCTCACACTAAGTTCAAGGCTGAGGTTTACGTCCTCACGAAGGATGAAGGTGGCCGGCACACGCCGTTCTTCACCAAGTATCGCCCGCAGTTCTACTTCCGCACCTCGGACGTCACCGGCACGGTTACGCTCCCGCAGGGCGTCGAGATGGTGATGCCGGGCGACAATGTCTCGGTTGACATTGAACTGATCGCGCCGGTCGCGATGGAGAAGGGTCTCCGGTTCGCGATCCGCGAGGGCGGCCGCACGATCGGCGCCGGTCGCGTTGCCGAAGTGCTGGTTTAATTGACGATTTCATGGGGAGGTCGGGCTTCTACCGGCCTCCCCCTTTTTTGTAGCATTTGAAGAGGGTCGGATCGACAGGGCGTTAGCTCAATTGGTAGAGTAGCGGTCTCCAAAACCGTTGGTTGGGGGTTCAAGTCCCTCACGCCCTGCCAAACTCCGCGGAGGGGTGGCAGAGTGGTCTATCGCGGCGGTCTTGAAAACCGCTGTGGGTTTACGCCCACCGGGGGTTCGAATCCCTCCCCCTCCGCCAAGGCATTTGTGAGACAGTTTTACCTTCAACTTCTGGTTTGGGTGGTCGTGGTGGGCGTGGTTTTTGGCTTCCTTTGGAAGTCCGGATACCTTGCCAAGCTTTCGGCCTATGTGCTTTCCGTGCGTGACGAACTGCGGAAATGCAGTTGGCCGAGCCGAGAAGAACTGTGGCAGACGACCGTGCTGATCCTGACGATTATTGGCATATTGGGAGTCTTCACGCTGGTGTCCGATTTTGTGGTGCTGAAATTCGTTCGCGCCATCCTCTAACTTTCCAAGACACCATGACTTTCAAGTGGTTTGCGCTGCATGTCCTCGCCGGGAAGGAGCAGAAGGTTCGCGATTCCATCGTTCGGCGGCTGAAGCTGGATGAGATGGAACCCTACATTCGTGAGGTTCTTCTGCCGGTTGAAAAAGTCGTGGAAGTCCGTGGTGGAAAGAAGACCGTTACCAACCGGAAACTTCATCCTGGTTATCTCTACATCGACATGGCGTTGCTGGACGAGAACCGCCGCCTGATGGAGAAGCCTTGGTATTTCATCAAGGGCATTGACGGGGTCATCGGTTTCATTGGAGGGGAACGCCCCGCCGAAGTCGAACCGGAGGAGATCCAGTCGATCAAGGAAACTGTCAGCGATTCCGCGGATGCGGAGAAGCCGAAGGTCAATTTTGAAATCGGGGAAACCGTGAAGATCAACGACGGTCCGTTCCTCAATTTCACCGGAGTTATCGAGGAGATCGAAGCCGACAAGGGCAAGCTCAAGGTGACTGTGGACATTTTCGGGCGCAAAACGCCCGTTGAACTCGAATACTGGCAGGTCGAGAAGTCGTGATGCCTCTGCGCGACGTCAGCAACCGCCTCAAATCAAAGAAGTAGTCTCATGGCCAAGAAAGTAACGGGCACAGTCAAATTGCAGATTCCGGCCGGTCAGGCCAATCCGGCTCCGCCGGTTGGTCCGGCGCTGGGTTCGCAGGGCATCAACATCATGGCGTTCTGCAAGGAGTTTAACGCCGCCACCAAGGACAAGGCTGGGTTGGTTATTCCGGTGATCATCACCGTTTACCAGGACAAGTCCTTCTCCTGCGCCTACAAGTCACCTCCCGCTTCGGTCCTGTTGAAGAAGGCCGCGGGCATTGCCTCCGGTTCCAAGCAACCGAACAAGGACAAGGTCGGCAAGGTGACTCGCAAGCAGGTGTTGGAGATCATCAAGCTTAAGTCCGCCGACTTGAATGCGAACAGTGAAGATGCCGCAGTCCGGATGATTTCCGGAACGGCTCGGAACATGGGCATTGAAGTGGTCGATTAGGCGATCGCCTTGCGACTCGAAACGCCCCGGCATTGGCCGGGGCGTTTTGCTTTTGGGCATGGCTCCGACTGCATGACATCATGAGGTTGGACATATTCCTGAAGTGTTTGGCAGCGGCGAGTGCGGCGGCCTAGGTGATAGTTGGTCGAAGGTGTGCCGCGTTCCGCGTAGGGGGCAGAAGATTCGTCGAATTGCACCGACGACCGGCGTGCCGCACTGCGCCCGGGTTCTGGAACTGGACGGCCGTTTCGCTCCCCCGATGCGGTTGATCACCGCGACCTCGTGGCTGGCCTGTTGGCTACCCGCCCTGCGGGGGAATTCGCAGTGTCTGGGGAGGGACGGCCGCTTGGCTCAACCCTTCTCCGCTCGGGCCTCGCCGGACGAGGGAATAGTCCAGTGCAGGGGCAGTTTCCGCCCGAGGAGATTCGAACCAGCACGCCGGGGTTTACTCCCGTCGTTCCGGCGTGGCAGGGTTCGCCCACATTTCCACCTCGCCATGAATGCCACGTCATTTCGCCTGCTGCTCGCCGCCACTTCCGCCGCCTTTGCCTTCTCCGCAGTCGCGGCGGACAAGCACATCGGTCTAGGCGCCAAACCTGTCCGTGGCGGCAAGGTCATCCTCGACGGCACCCGCAAGACGCTGGACGAGCAATGGACCTACTGGCAGGGCCCGCGCTTCGCCTCGTCGCTGCCCATCAAGTGGAAGATCGTCGATGATCCCGTGGATCAGGGCACCGTGGTGCAGACTGACGACCCCGCGGCGGCTGGCGGCAAATACGGCGCGGCCGACATCGTGACCAAGCAGGCCTACCGCGACTTTCGCCTGCACGTGGAATTCCTCGTCACGGCCCCGCATGGCAACAGCGGCGTGTATCTCCAGAACCGCTACGAGATCCAGATCTGCGAGGGCGACAAGACCAAGCACGGCATGGGCGCGGTCATCAACGAGACCGATTCGCCCTACGACAAGTTCGCCGGCATCGGGAAGTGGAACGCCTACGACATCGTGTTCCGCGCCGCACGGTTCAAGGACGGCAAGCTGACCGAGCAACCGCTGGTCTCGATGTATTTCAACGGCGAGAAAGTCCATTCCAACGTGTCCATCAGCCAGGTGTGGGGCGGCCCCAACTCCGGCGTGGACGGCGGAAACGACGGCGGCAAGGGCATCACCGACACGCCTCAGGGATTGAAGCTCCAATGCGAGGGCCACGACGTGCGTTACCGCAACATCTGGATCAAGGAGCTGGACCTGAAGAAGGCGGACACCAGCTTCTGAGCCGGAGCGCGATCGTTGAACCGGGCGTTGAGGAGCCGTCCGCTCCCCACGGGCGGTTCGTCCAATGCCTGACGCCCACGGTAGGGAATCCCAAACCGGCCACCGAGAGCTTGAGCTGTTGGCCCCGGGGCGCTTTGGGTAGCCGCCGCCGGCCTTGCCGGAAATCCTCTCTGTCCAACCGTGAAGATACTTGAACGAAATCGGCTCGTCCGCCGCCGCGAAGGTTGGTTCCCCACCTGGCGGGGTTGGCTTGCCGGATTGGCGTTGCTGGGTGCCCTAGGGGTCTTGTTTCTCGTCCGCCTGCTCCCGTTCTTGGCCGTGAGCCGCCCGGTCGAAACTGACTTGTTGGTCGTCGAGGGCTGGGTGCCGGACTTCGTGCACGAGGCGGGCCTCGCGGAGTTCCGGCGGGGCGGTTACCGACGGTTGCTGGTCACCGGCGGCCCGTTGGAATTCGGGGAACCGCTCTCGGAATACCGGACGCTCGCCGAGCGTGGGGCTTCGGTGCTCGCCCGTTACGGGTGCCCGACCAATGTGCTCCACGCGGTCCCGGCGCCCAAGGTGCGCCACGATCGGACCTACACCTCCGCGTTTGCGCTTCGCCAATGGCTGGTGCGGGAGCAGCGGCTGCCGAAACGCCTCAACGTCGTGACCCTCGGGGCGCACGCCCGCCGGACGCGATTGCTGTTCCAGAAAGCGTTTGAGGACGAGACGGAAATCGGCGTCATCGCCGTCCCGGACGAACGGTTTGATTCGCGCCGCTGGTGGCGTTCCAGCGAGGGTTTCCGTGGCGTGACCGGGGAGGCCATCGCCTATGTTTACGGGCGGTTCCTCTTTTCACCGCCGGCCGAACTGTCAGCGGGCTCGCCGCCCGCCCCCCTCCGCCCATGAGCACCGCCTTCCGGCACACCCGCCGCGTCACCTACGCCGACTGCACCGTGGGCAACCACGTCTATTACGCCCGCTACCTCGACTTCCTGGAGGCGGCCCGCGGGGAACTGTTCCGGGCGTTGGGCACGACCTTCCAGGCTTGGCAGGATCAGGGCCTGATCTTCCCGGTGATCGAGTGCCGCCTCCAGTATCGCGGCCCCGCCCGTTACGACGATGAAATCACCATCGAAGTCACCGTCCTGCAAGCCGAAGGGGTCCGCCTTGGCTTTGGCTACCGGCTCGTGAAGGCGGACGGCACGCTGCTCGTGGAAGCCGAAACCCGGCACGTCTGCACCAGTCTGGCCGAGCGGCCGAAACGCCTGCCCGAGCCGCTGCGAACCGGCCTCGAACCCTTCCGCGCGCCGCCTGAGGACGTTGGGCCCGACCGGCCATCACAAAAGTTACAGACATAAACAAAACGTCTTTGGCAACGGCCGGTCCAATTCCTAGACTACGGCCATGCCAGAGAAGCTGATCACCCAGGTTCCGTTCTCGACCCGCGAGCTTTACGACAAGGGCGTCGCCGCCGTGCAGAAGCGGAACCTGGACTACGCCGTGACCCTGTTCATGCAGGTGCTGCGGCTGGAACCCGGTCTTTACGAGGCCCGCGAGGCGTTGCGCGCCACCCAGCACCAGCGGGCCACGGGCAAGACCAGTTTCTTCAAGAAGTTCGTGGGCTCCGCCAGCGCCATCACCCGCGGCCAGATCGCCCTGCGCTCCAGCCCGCAGGAAGCCCTGCTGATCGCCGAGGAGGTGCTCAACGACGATCCCGGCAACGTGGCCGCCCACGAACTGCTCGCGGAGGCCGCCATCGCCGCCGGATTCCCCAAGACAGCGATCCTGTCGCTGGAGGTCGCTTTCAAGACCAAGCCCACCGAACGCAAGCTGGCGATCAACCTCGCCGACGCCCACGCCCAGCTCGGCAATCGCGCCCGGGCCGAACGATTGCTCCGCGACCTTCTCAATGCGGACCCCACCGACCCCGCGCTCAACGAGAAACTCAAGAACGTGCTCGCCAACCGCACGATCCGTGAGCAGGGCTACGACCAAGCCGAGACCGGCGAGGGCAGCTATCGCAACCTGATCAAGGACAAGGCCGAGGCCGTCGCGCTGGAGCAGGCCAACCGCACGGTCAAGGACGCCGACGTGGCCGACAACCTCATCGCCACCCACGAGGCCCAACTGGCGAAGGAACCCGGCAACCTCCGGCTCATGCGTGACATCGCCGACCTGTGCCGGCAAAAGGGCGACTTCGACCGCGCGGCCGAGTTCTACCAGCGCGTGATCGACGTCGGCGCGATCAACGACCCGATGATCCTCCAGCTCCTTCGCGACACCCGGCTGGCCAAGTTCGACCAACGGCTCCAGGCCGTGCCCGCCGACGCGCCGGATCGCGCGGCCCAACAGGCGGCGATCCGCGCCGAACGCGCCGCCTGGCAGCTCGACGACGCCAAGCAGCGCGCCGAGGCCAACCCCACCGACCTCGGCATCCGCTACGAGCTGGGCGAACTCTACTTCCACGCCGGCAAGCTCGGGGAGGCCATCGCCGAATTGCAGAAGGGACAGAACAATCCCAACCGCCGCATCGCCGCGATGAACCTGCTCGCGCAGTGCTTCGCGAAGCGGAACATGAACGACCTCGCGGTGCGCAAGTTTCGCGAGGCGCTCAAGGAAAAGCTGGTCTTCGACGACGAGGCCAAGGAACTCGGCTACCAGCTCGGCTGCGTGCTCGAAAAGATGGGCAAGGCCGACGAGGCCATCGAGCAGTTCAAGCTCATCTACGAACAGGACGTGAGCTACCGCGACGTGATGGCCAAGGTGGACGCCTACTATGCCGCCCAAGGGTGACAACGCCGAAGCGGCCGGTTTCCCGCCGCGGAGCGCGGACGCCTTCGTCCGCAAGAACACGCGGACCGCACCGAAACGAGTGATGGGCGGGCTTGGTGTCCCGCCGCCCTGGCGGACGAAGGCGTCCGCGCTCCGGGCTTTCATCCGGGTCGAATTGCTGGTGGTCCTTGCCGTGTTCGCGGTTTTGGTGCTGCCGCTGCTGCCTGGACTGGCACGTGCCAAAGCAAAAGCGCGGCGGATCAGTTGCGTCAGCCACCTGAAGAACATCGGCCTCGCTTACCGCATCTTCGCGACCGACTGCGGCGGTTTTTACCCGTTCCAGATCTCCACCAACGGAACCGTCGCCATCAATCGTCCATCCGAGAGGGACTTTGGAACTCGGGAATTCGCGCAGGACCCCGCCAGCGCTTGGCGCCACTTCGCCGCCCTCTCGAATGAATTGAGTGTGCCCGTGATTGTGCAATGCCCAGCCGACAAGCAGCGGGTAGCGACCCGGAACTGGGCCGAGTTCACCAACAACCGGTTTCTCAGTTACACAGTGGGACTCTCCGCCTCGGAGGACCGTCCTCAGACCATCCTGTCGGGCGACCGTAACCTCGTGATTAACGGCGCGTCGGTGACCAACGCGCTGGTCTCTTTTCGCACCAATGCCAACGTGGTTTGGGACCAACGCATCCACGACAACTCCGGCAACCTGCTGCTCGGCGACGGCAGCGTGCAGCAGGTGACCTCCGGCCGCCTGCACGAGCAAATCGACGACGCGGTGATCGCCAACCGGGAACCGCAAAAGCTGGTCATTCCCTGACGCCAACCGACATGAAAACCAGCCGTGTCTCGCGCCACCATTACCACCGTGCGCTGACTCGCCTGGAGATCGTCGTGATCGTGGCGGTCATCGCCCTGTTGACGTTGGTGGCCGTCCCGCCGCTGATGATGGCCCCCGCGAAGAAGACCCACATCAACTGCTGGAACAACCTCAAGAACATCGGCTTGGCGTCTCGAATCTGGTCGACTGACAACATGGCGGGCTTTCCCTGGCAGGCCGATACCAACCGCGGGGGCACCCTTCGTTTCGTCTCTGATCCGCTCTCGCTCTGGCGTCATTTCCTCGCGGTCTCCAATGAGCTCGCTCCCCGTCTCGTGATTTGCCCGACCGACAACGAACGCCAGCCCGCCCGGACATGGGCCGAGTTCAACGACAACCGTTTCGTCAGCTATTCGCTGGGTTTCACCGCCACCGAGGAGCTTCCAAACTCCGTGCTGGCCACCGACCGGAACGTGTTGCTCGACGGTTCGCCGCTGGCCAACGCCATCGTGTCGTTTCCCAGCAACGCCAACGTCACCTTTGACGATCGTCTCCACCAGCAGGCCGGCAACGTGCTGCTGGGCGACGGCAGCGTGCAGCAGCTCCGCTCCGACCGCCTGCGCGAAGCCTTCCGGGCTGCCCAGAGTGCGCTGGGAACCAATCAGACGTTGGCGTTTCCGTAAGCGGATGGAATTTCGCGGCTTGGTTCCGCGGCAAATCGGCTCGCGAGGTCGGCGGATTGATTCCGAATCAACCGCCGCTTGGCAGCGTCCATCGCGTCGGTAACATCGCGTCATTCCAATGAGCACACCCGTGTCCGATCTGAACCGCCGGGACTTCGTCAAAGCCGGCTCCCTAGCCTCCCTCATGGCCGCCCTCGGGGGGGTGCCCATCACCGCGCAGGACGCCCCCAAGCCCGCGGACGGCTCGCTGCCCGTGCCCAAGGCCGATCCCAACTACAAGGAGAAGCCCGTCGGCCCGCCGGTGAAGTTCGGCCTCATCGGACTCGGCGCGCAGGGACGCGACATCATCGCCCAGCTCGGCAAGCTGCCCAACGGGCCGGTCGCGGCCATCTGCGACAGCTAC
>JBIIUN010000181.1:0-9216 GCA_044339945.1 Kapaibacterium sp. (SeqCode) | reverse complement strand
CGGGGGAGCCAACGGCGATAGGCATAACGGTAATGATGATGAACAGTTGAGTGTAACGGAGCGAAACTTAGGTAAGGGGAACCGGCGAAACTGTCAAACGGGGCTCACATCCGCATCGTTAGCAGC
This sequence comes from Kapaibacterium sp. (SeqCode), assembly GCA_044339945.1. Lineage (GTDB taxonomy): Bacteria > Verrucomicrobiota > Verrucomicrobiia > Limisphaerales > UBA9464 > CAIWAH01. The sequence continues at coordinate 9,090 of JBIIUN010000181.1, read as the reverse complement.
GCGTGAAGCCAAAATGTCGCGCCGCCCAAAACACCCACGCCAAAACTTGCGACGAAGCTTCGCGCTTTAGTCCATCGAGGGACAAAAAGGGAGGCGACTATTCCCAGCAGGATGACAGCAACCGCGACGGCTCCCAGCGAGAATCGCAGCCCCTCTTTTGAAATCTTGAAGGCGGCCACATACAAAACTGCCGTGCTCACGACCGCACCGATGAGGGCGCAAACCAGCCACACAAACAGCACCACAATCCAGTAAACGAAAGTATGGACCCGTTCATTGGTGGCCATACGACGAGGCTATGGGAACATGAATGTCTTGTCCGTCCTACAGTGCTGCCAAAACCTCCGCAGCATGCTCCTCCGGCTTCACCTTCGGCCACACGGCCTTCACGCGCCCGTCCGGTCCGATCAGGAACGTGACGCGGTGGATGCCGAAATACTTCCGGCCCATGAAGGTCTTTTCGCCCCAGACGCCATAGGCCTGGACGATCTCGCGGGTTTCGTCGGCCAGGAGGGGGAACGGCAGCTTGAACTTCTCGGTGAACTTCGCATGCGACTTCGCCGAATCGGCGCTCACGCCCAGCACCACGGCGCCTTTCTTTTGCAGTTGGGCGTAAACGTCGCGGAAGCCGCACGCCTCCTTGGTGCAGCCCGGGGTGTCGTCCTTGGGATAGAAATACAGCACCACCCATTTCCCGGCGAAGTCGCCCAGGCGAATCGTGGAGCCGTCGGTCGCGATCGTGGTGAACGCGGGGGCGAGATCGCCGACTTTGGGCTGGGCGGCGGCGGGAGTGACGGGCGCGCTTGGCGTGGCGGCTGGCTTGGCAGCGGACTTCTTTTTCTTGGCGGCAGGTTTCGCAGGCATGCGGCCGACGCTAATGCGGGAATGGTCGGCTGCAACCGACCGCGGCGATTCAAACCCGATCAGACCGAGGCCATCACCTGGTCGAAGTCGGCGAAGACGCGTTCCAGCGAGAAGCGTTGTTCCACGGTCGCCCGCCCGGCCCTAGCCCAATCCGCACGTTGTCGCTCGTCGGCGAGCAGGGAGATTAGCTCCGCCATGTAGTCAGTGACGTTCCCCGGCCGGGCCAGTCCACCGTCCACGCCGGCCGTGATAATCTCGGGCACCCCACCGCCGCGGGCGGCGATGACCGGCGTGCCCACGGCCATCGCCTCGATGATGACCCGGCCGAACGGTTCCGGCTTGGTGGAACAATGGAGCAGGACGTCGAGTTGGGAGAGGGCGGCCGCGATGTCGCTCTGGAAGGCGACGAAGTGGACGCGGGCTTCCAGCTTCTCGGCCCGGATGAATTCCCGCAGCGCCGCCTCAAACGGCGCATCCTCGTTGAAAGCCCGGCCGATGATGACGAAGCGGCCCGGTCGGTTCTGGCTGGCCCATGCGGCGGCGATCCGGAGGAACAAGTCCTGCCCCTTCCAAGGCGTGATGCGGCCGGCAAGTCCGATCACGGGTTCGCCGGGACGGATCTTCAACTGGTCCCGCATCAACGTGGACGCGGAGCGCCGGTAGCGATCCAAGGGAATCCCGTTGAGCACCGGCACAATGCGGTCCGCGGGGATGCCTTCGCGGATTAGGGCTTCCCGGCCGAAGGCGGAGACCGGAATAAGGCGGGTCGCCCGCTGGCACGCTTGCCGCACGAACACTCGGCGGACGGGCCAGGAGAAGAAGTCGGCGGACAAGATGTCGTTCACCCACCAAAGGCTGGGAATTCCGGCGGCCTGCCCGACCTGCCCGGCGGCAAAGTGGTCCTTGTTGGTGCAGCTGAGCAGCCGATCTGGCCGGAGGTCCGAAACGATTTGGGCAAGGCGTCGCGTGGCCCGGCGGAGTTCCTGCCAGCCGCGCAGCTTCGCGAGCAGGTTGAAACCGCGTCCCACGACGCGCAGCTCATTCAGGGCGGGGGCAAAGCCATAGGTGTGGCGGCGGATTTCCAGGCGCCCGAGGGCTTCATCCAGGGGACTGCCCGGGGCGCAGGCAGCGTGGATGTCCCAGCGTTCCCGGGCGGCTGGCAAGGCGAGCAGCTCAAGCAGGTTCACCTCGGCCCCGCCCAGCACCTTGCTGACGTGATCGACGAACAGAATGCGACGGCGTTCCGGCATCAGGAGACCCAGCGTAGCGGGCAGCCGGTGAGGGGCGGAAGCGGGAAGCGCGAATTTGCGGCGCGGGATTCTAGGTTTGACCTCCGGGCGGGATCTTCGCAGCTTCGGCGCAAGGAGTTTTGTTCCCAAGGAGTTTATGGCGTCATCTGCATTCGGACCACGTATCTTAGGCATCGCGATCTTTTCAGCCCTTTTCGGGCAGGCGGTTCAGGCTGATCTTTATGATGGCCATCCCTTTTTTTCCTCTCCCGCCGAGGCGGAACTCCACGCGATCCATGACGCCGAGGAGTATGTGCTGGGGCCGAGCGCCGGGGGCAAGTGGGGACCGTCGTCCTGGGGAGCTGGCGCAACCGTGAGTTGGAGTGTCATGGGCGGTGGAATCTCAATGGCGCTGGAACGCGCTGGCCTGACTTCCGTAGCGTTGGATTCCTTCATGCCGGTGGGTTACCTGGACCAAATCCGGGCGGCCTTCTCCGCTTGGTCGGCCGTGGCCAACATCACTTTCGTCGAGGTTACTGATTCCGGGCAGAGCTTCGGGGCCTTCGGTGCCACGGGTAACATTCGCATTGCGGGGCACTCCATGGGTGGCATCGGCGGAGTCCTCGCCCACGCGTATTACCCCAAGGAATCGGCCGCCCTGTATTCCATCGGCGGCGACATTCATTTCGATTCCGATGACCGGTGGAAAATCGGCTTCGGCGGCAGTGGGTTCGACGTATTCCAGGTGGCTGCGCATGAAATCGGACACGCAATCGGCTTGGACCACTCCCTGACGACGACAGCCCTCATGTATGGCTCATACACCGAGGCGTTCAGGGGCCCGCAGGCCGATGACATCGCGGGGGCCCGATTCATTTACGGTGCACCGCTCGTGGCTCCGCAGGCGCCGGCCCCGGTGCCGGAAGCTTCGTCATGGGCGGCGGGTCTTATCCTCATCTTGGGTGGAGTCGGAATCTGGCGGTCTCGTCGGCCAGCGTAGCCTCGAAGTCGGTTGCTCCGCGGGATAAAGGCGGCCTGCGGGCCGCCTTTGTCACACTTCAGGAGGCGCAACCACCGCGCGGCCAAGGCACAAAACATGGCGGAGCCCGCTTGCTTCCTCACGCCGCTTCGCCAGAGCCTTCGGGCAGCCACATGACGTCGGAATTCAAAGCCTCCCGCCGGGTCGAGTTCAGCGAGACCGACATGGCCGGCATCGTCCACTTCTCCAACTTCTTCCGTTACATGGAAACGGTGGAGCACGCCTTTTGGCGCTCGCTGGGCACCTCGGTGGTGATGACCCAGTTCGACCCGCCGCTGGGATGGCCGCGGGTTCATGCGGCCTGCGACTACAAACGTCCGCTGCGCTTCGAGGACACCGTGGAAATGCACCTGCGGGTGGTCGAAAAACGCGCAAGATCCTTGGCCTTCGAGATCCGCTTCATGCGGATATCTCCGGGGCCGGTGGAGGAGGTCGCCTTGGGCAAGTTGGTCGTCGTTTGCGTGCAGAAAAATCCGGACGGCACGTTGCAGGCGGTGCCCCTGCCGGAGGCGATTGCCAACCAGATTGAAGTGGCGGCAGCTGCGCAACCTTAGGCCGGGGCGGGCTTACTGGGTCTGCGCCGGGAAGCCGGGGGCCGGCGAGTAGATCGTGTTGGCGCCCGGCTTGGGCAGCATCCGCCAACTGAGCAGCTTGCCGTCGGTGAAAACCAGTTCGGCGCTCACGTAGTCACGGAAGTTGTAGTCGCGGTCCAGGAAACGTTCGAGGAACACCGTGCCGTCCTTGCGGGGAACTTCGCGGTAACGCCAGAACAGGTATTCGTCCGTCGTGCTGCTCTGGAACAGCCAGGTAATCCGCTCGCCGCTGGCGTCGCCGCTGCGCAGCGCCTGCGCCGGCGGCCCCCAGGCGATGTAGACTGCGTCCTCGTTCATGCCCACCTTGATCTGCCCGGCGTCCACTTGGGCCCGGTGTTCCTCACTGAGGGTGCCGTAGGCGGCGGCGCGTTCGGTGCGTCGTTTGGCAATCAGCTTGGGATCGGTGGCGGCGGGCGTCGCGCAGCCCGCGAGCCAGAACAGCAGGGCGGCGAGGACGGAAAGGCGGGAAAGACGGTTCACGATCATGGGACGCAAGGCAGCGGGGAAGATTCAGCGGCTTCGTGCGCCGAGTATGCGGTTGCGACCGCGAGGGACAACAGCATACTCCGCACACGTATGAATTCTGCGCCAGCCGCTGCGGCCGCCCCGGGAAATGCCTGGATTTATTTTGCCCTGCTGACCGTCATCTCGTGGGGAGTCTACGGGGTCATCCTGCACAAGGCCCGGGGCTACATGCCGATGGGGACCGAAACGCCGCATGCCGGCCTCAAGGCGTTTCTGTTCGTCTGCGTGGCCTACGCGCTGATTGGCGTGGCTTCTGCGGCCCTGCTGAAGGTGCGCGGGTCCAACTGGAGCTTCACGGGTGACGGCATCCGCTGGAGCCTGATCGCCGGTGCGGCCGGTGCGGTCGGCGCGTTCACGCTCGTGCTCGCCCTCGGCGCGGCGGCACCGATCTACAAGGGCGCCGCCGCGGCCGCCGTCATGCCGATCGTTTTCGGCGGTGCGCCGGTGATCAACACCCTGACGGCGATGCTGTTGCATCCGCCGACCGGTGGCCTAAAGGCCATCCCGCTCCCGTTCGTGCTCGGCTGCATTCTGGCTGCCGTGGGGGCCTTCATGGTCGCCAAATACGCGCCGTCCAACACCGGTGGTCCGGCGAAGCCGCCAGGCGCCCAGGTTGCGCCGGGCGCCCCTGCGAAATGAGCCGGACTAAGTTCCATGGCCGCCGAATCTGACCAGCCTCGCGGAAGCGTTGCGGATTCGCTGGAAGCGATTCGGCAACTGCTCGGCTCCGTCGGTAGGCAAAATCCATTCTACGGGCGCAAGCTGGCGGCCGTTGGTTGTTCCATTGAGCCGGCATCGCTCGCGGATTTTTCCGCGCGCTTCCCGTTCACGACGAAGGCGGAATTGGTCGCCGATCAGGCGGCGAATCCGCCTTACGGCAGCAATCTCACCGATCCGCTCGCGCGCTACACCCGCTGCCATCAGACCAGCGGGACGACCGGTGCGCCGTTGCGCTGGCTGGACACCGCGGAATCGTGGAGCGCGATGACGGACGACTGGTTGGAGGTCTTCCGCGCGGCCGGCGTCACCGCGGGCGACCGGGTGCTGTTTGCCTTCAGCTTTGGTCCTTTTTTGGGCTTCTGGCTCGCATTCGAGGCGGGACAACGCCTCGGCGCCCTTTGTTTTGCCGGCGGCGGCATGAGCAGCAGCGTCCGCTTGCGATTGCTGTTCGAAAACGGCTGCACGGCGCTCTGCTGCACGCCCACTTACGCGTTGCACCTGGCCGAAGTGGCGGCCCAGGAAGGGCTCGATCTCCGGCAATGCCAGGTCCGGACCCTCGTCGTGGCCGGCGAACCCGGCGGCAGCCAACCCGTCCTCCGAGCCAAGCTGAGCGCACTTTGGAATGGGGCCCGGGTCTTCGACCATCATGGCATGACGGAGACCGGACCGGTCACCCACGAGATTGCCGACCGGCCGGGATACCTTCGCGTTCTGACCCGGAGCTTTTTTGCGGAAATCGTGAACCCCGGCACCGGAGTGCCCGTTGAAGCCGGCCAGCCGGGCGAATTAGTGCTGACAACGCTCCGCCGGATCGGTTCGCCCCTGATCCGTTACCGCACGGGCGACTTGGTCCGCGGCTCCGCCGACCCCGGTCCGGTGACGGTGCTGGAGGGCGGCATCCTCGGCCGGGTGGACGACATGGTCATCGTCCGCGGGGTAAACGTGTATCCCAGCGCGCTCGACCAGTTGGTCCGTGAAGTCCCGGAAATCGCGGAATACCGGGTTACCTACGACACGCGGGACGCAATGGCGGAGCTGAGCCTAGAAGTGGAAGCGTCGCCGACCGTGGCCGCCGCCCTGAGCCACCGGATCCACGATGCGTTGGCGCTGCGGGTGCCGGTGCGCGAAGTGGCCGCGGGTTCGCTGCCGCGATTTGAGCTGAAGGCCCGCCGTTGGCGGCGCCTCTGACCGCTGCCGCCCCGTCACTCCGGGGTTGATCTCGCCCATTTTCGGGCTATTCGTCTCGGCGTTCAATGCGTCCTGAGTCTGGGTGTGACCGACGTCCGGCCGCGGAGCCATGTAACCGCTCCCCGGTCGGCCGAGTCTCCTCCACCGATTCCGGATTCGCCTTGGGATCAACATTTAGCACCACATGAAAAAACTCATCGCACTCCTCTCCACTCTGGTTATCGCCGCGACGGCGTTCGCCGGGGAATTCCCCGATATCAGCATCGCCGAAGTGAAGGCGCTGCTCGGCACCAAGAAGGCCACCATCATCGACGTCAACGGCACCGACTCCTACGCCAAGGGGCATGTCCCCGGCGCGCTCGATTTTGATGCCATCGAAAAGGACTTCGCCAAGTCCCTGCCGGCTGACAAGAACGCGCTGGTCATCGCCTACTGTGGCAACCCCCGCTGCAGCGCCTACCAGGCCGCCGCCAAGGCCGCCGAGAAGCTCGGCTACAAGAACGTGAAGCACATGTCCGCCGGCATCTCCGGCTGGAACAAGGCGGGCGAAGCCGTCGAGAAGGCCAAGTAAGCCAGCCTCAATCTTGCGACGGGCGCTCCGGCGAGGGGCGCCCGTTTTTGTTTTCCAAGGGCGCCAATTTCACCAACCGGCGGGTAGGTCCGGCACCGTGCCGCGCAGGATGTTTCGGATCGCGGCCTTCTCGTCGGCCGGCAAGTAGGCGAATTCCGGCGCGGGCGATGATTCGGCCAGGGCGGCGCCCAGTTGTCCGTAAACCCGCTGCTTGAGTTCTGATGGCAGTCCGGTGAACGCGGCGCCGTAGATCATGTAACTGCATCGGTGCCGGAACAGGCGGGTGCCGAGCTCGAAGTCCTTCAGGGAAGTCCCGTCCACGGACCGGCGGTGGCGAAGGAAGTCGGCCTTGAAGTCCGCGCTGCCGGCAACGCCGCCGGCGGGCAACGGCACTTCGTCGGCAAACAGGAGGTAGCGGGTCAGCAAGCGCGCCTGTTCGTCCAGTTCCGCCGCGTGGGCAGGTGTCAGTCGGCCTTGGTCGTGATGCAGATGGGTGCGGGCCCGGTAGCCGGCCTCGACCGCCCGGTTGACGAAACCGGCCTGGTGCTCGTGCAGGAGCTGGGGCAGCAAATCGCTCGTGGCGGCCGGATAGCGATCGAGGCGGAAGCGGGAGCCGGGCGGATTGGGCACCTTCGAAAGCACCCCGCCGACCTGTTGTCCCAGGGCGTTGCCCCAGTGGTTCGTGAAGGTGTCGGCCCCGGTCACGTGCCAGCCGCCGAACCGCTCGGCGAGCGGAACCCCGTGGCCGGTGAGACCGCGGCGGAAAGAATCAAGGCTGCCCCCGGTGAGGCCCGGCGCGACGGATTTCACGACGAGACCGGGGACGAACCCGGTGTCCTCGCCGGCATGGCAGTTCATGCACCGCTGCGACCGCTCGACCTTCGCCGGGGCGTCGCCGCGCGGGATGTCGAAGATGTAGAAGATGCCGCCCAATTCCGGGTCGATCGAAACGATTTCGAGGCGACCGCCCGGAATGTAGCCGACGTAGATGTCCTCGTTGAAGTAGAGCGCGCGCGGGTTCTCCGGCGAGATGAACCGCAGTTGCAGGCTCGTCGTGGAGAAAACCAGCATCTGCGAAGAAACCGGCACCTCGAGTTGCCGGAGGAGGCTCAGCAGAAAGGCCTTTTCGCCGCTGCGATCCAACTTCAGTTCGCCGGATTCCAACGCCGACTTCAGCTGCGTGAAACGATCCGTGGGTGTGCGCTCGAAGTAGCGGTGCGGTGGTTGCTCCCAATCGCTGTAACTGGGCTCGCCGATTGAGGGCAGCACCGGGACAGCCAGGCCGAACACGATGGCCGCGGCCTGCAGGAATTTCAGGTTTGGAGGAAGCAATTGAAGCACTTGGGCTAGGGGTTCAACAGCAGCGGTTGACGCCTTCGAAGCGTTGTTCCGCGGCGGCGACGTAGGCGCGCTGGCGGTCCTCGAATTCCACGGCAGCGCGCACTTCCGGCAGGTTCACCAGCACCGCCGGGCCGACGCATTCACAGGCTTGGGCCTGGGCGCGGTCCACGCCGGCTTCCCCGGACCATTCCTTGGCCAAGGCGAGCGCGAGGGCGGCCGTGCCGCCGATGGTGCCGAGCGGTTTGCCCTCGCGGAGGGCGTGGTCGGGCAGCCACACGGGCGCCGTTTCCCGCAGGTCGGGTTGCCGGGCGCCGGCCAGCAGGCGAATCCAGATGCCGACGCTCACGAGGACAACCGCCGCGGCGAGCACGAGGAACACCCCCGTCACGCCGAGGTCGAGGGCGTTGTTGAAACGCAGCGCCAGGGCGGACTTCAGCGCCCTTTCCGCGGCGGCAGGGGCCGCGGGTTGTGCCGCGGCAGTCTTCAAGCCGGGCAACTTCTGGTCGTAGTCCCGCACCGCGGCGAGGAACCCGATGCGAGGGGATTCGTGGAACATCTTCTGCCAGCCGGCGGTGAACGTGACCGACAGCAGCCAGAGCAGGGGAATCAGCGTGATCAGGGCCAACGCCGGCGACTTGCGGCTCCCGGGGGCCGTCGTGCGGCTTTGCAGCGCCATCTTCAGCAGGACCGTCGTTCCGAGGCACAGGGCGATGGCGGCGAGTAGCTGGTTGGCGATGCCGAAAAGCGGCCAGAGCGAGTTGATGCCGCCCAGCGGATCGCGCACGCCCTGGATCAGGAAGTAACCCCAGCCGGCCACGACCAGCACGCTCGCCAAGGTGTTGGCCCCGAGCGAGCGCGTGTCCCCAAGCGGTTTCCAGACGTGCCCGAGGAAGTCCTGGAGCAGGTAACGCCCGACCCGCGTGCCGGCGTCGAGCGTGGTCAGGATGAACAGCGCCTCGAACATGATCGCGAAGTGATACCAGAGGTCGAGCCAGCGGCCGTGCGTCACCTTGCTGAAGA
>JBIIUN010000180.1:0-9227 GCA_044339945.1 Kapaibacterium sp. (SeqCode) | reverse complement strand
CCACATCCTGATCAGTCGTGGTCACGACCGCGGCACCGAGTTCGCGCGCCAACGTGAGGTTCTTCTGCAGCCGCTGCTGGTCTTCGTCAGTCAAGCCTCGACCGGTATCCACGTAAACCGCCAACCATGGCGCCCGCAGATTGTCCGCCAGCCGGCGGGTCCAACGCGCCATCGGTTCCGACAGCGGGCTCGGACTGAGCGCGACCAGCAGGCGCTGCCCGGTCTTCCACACCTGCGCGATGGCGTGCGTGGTGCGGAACTGCTGCGTGTCATGCCCGACCTGTTCGGCGGCAAGGCGGAGTGCAAGTTCGCGCAGGGCGGTCAGGTTGCCTTCGCGGAAAAAACTGCGGGTAGCCTCGGCGGCACGGTCGGGCACATAGACCTTGCCGGCCTTTAGCCGGTCGAGCAGCTCGGTCGGCGGCAGGTCCACGAGCTCGATCTCCGCGTCGTCGAGCAAAGAGTCCGGCACAGTTTCGTGGATCACCGCCCCGGTGATTTCCCGCACCGTGTCCGCGCGGCTCTCGACGTGCTGGACGTTCAGCGTGGTGAAGACGTCGATGCCGGCGTCGAGCAGTTCGAGCACGTCCTGGTAGCGTTTCGGATGGCGGGAGCCCGGCGCGTTGGAATGTGCCAGTTCGTCCACCAAGGCGATCCGCGGACGCCGCGCCAGCAGGGCGTCGAGGTCCAGTTCCGTCAAAGTGACGCCGCGATGCTCCGCGGCCCGGCGATGAATTGCCGGCAATCCGGCCAATAGGGCGTCCGTCTCAACCCGCCCGTGGGACTCCACATAACCGATCACCAGGTCCCGCCCCGCGGCGAATTCACGCCGCGCCGCCTCCAACATGGCGAAGGTCTTGCCCACGCCGGGCGACATACCGAGAAACACCTTCAACCGCCCACGACGCTGCTGCCGTTCGTCGCGTTGGACGGCGGCGAGCAGGGCGTCGGGATTGGGGCGGGAGTCCTCGACCACGGTTTCAACGTAAGGTGTCCAGTGCCAGATTCAGTTCCAAAACACGGACTCCCGCATCGCCAAGAATTCCTAGACCCGGGTCGTCGGTGAACCGCACAACGAGTTCGCGAACCTTCTCTTCAGCAACTCCCCGGGCTTTCGCCACGCGGGCCGCTTGCAGCTCTGCATTGCGCACGCTGATTTGCGGATCAAGTCCGCTGGCAGAGGCGGTCACGGCGTCGGCGGGAACGAGGTCGGTTTGCTTCAAGCCATTCACCGCGCGATAGGCGGTGATGCGTTCCTGGAGCTGGTCGCGGAGCTTCTGCGAGGTTGGACCGAGGTTGCTGCCGCCGGAGCTGGTGGCGTCGTAGCCGTTTGCACCGGCGGCGCTGGGACGGGGATGGAAGTAGCGGTCGCTGCGGAAACCTTGGGCGAGGAGCGCGGACCCGCGGACCGTTCCATTGGTGTCCACAATCAGACTGCCGTTGGCCTGATGCGGAAAGGCGGCTTGGGCAATGCCCCAGACGACGAGCGGGTAAAGCCCGCAGGTCACGGCCGCCAGGACCAGGGTGCCGAGGACCGCGCCGCGCAGATGGGAGAGGAGGGTTTTCATGGCTTAGACAAAACGGAGGGCGGTGATGACGACGTCGATCAGCTTGATCCCGACGAACGGCAGCAGGACGCCGCCGAGGCCGAAGACGAGCAGGTTGCGCCGCAGGATCGCGAGGGCTCCGATGGGCTTGTAGGCCACGCCGCGCAGTGCGAGCGGGATGAGCGCGATGATGATCAGCGCGTTGAAGATGATGGCGCTGAGGATCGCGCTGTTCGGGCTTTGGAGGCCCATGATGTTCAGCGGCGAGATGGCGGGGAAGGTCACCATCAGCATGGCCGGGATGATGGCGAAGTATTTGGCGATGTCGTTGGCGATACTGAAGGTGGTCAGCGATCCGCGCGTCATCAGGAGCTGTTTCCCGATCTCCACGATCTCGATGAGCTTCGTGGGATTGCTGTCGAGATCGACCATGTTTCCGGCCTCGCGCGCGGCCTGGGTGCCGGTGTTCATCGCGACGCCGACGTCAGCCTGGGCGAGCGCGGGGGCGTCGTTCGTGCCGTCTCCGGTCATGGCGACGAGATGGCCGGCAGCCTGTTCGTCGCGGATGCGCTGGAGCTTCATCTCGGGCGTGGCCTGGGCCATAAAGTCGTCCACGCCCGCCTCGGCGGCGATGGCGGCGGCGGTGAGCGGATTGTCGCCGGTGATCATCACGGTGCGGATGCCCATCTTGCGGAGCTGGGCGAAACGTTCCTTGATGCCGCCTTTCACGACGTCCTTCAGGTGGATGACGCCGAGCACTTCTTTGCCGTCCGCGACGACCAGCGGCGTGCCGCCCTGGCGGGAAACCTCTTCGACGGACTTGGCGACTTCGGCGGGATAGGTGCCACCGAGTTGGAGCACGTAGTTCTTCACCGAGTCCGCCGCGCCTTTGCGGATGGAACGGATGACTTGCGGAACCTTCGCGCCGCGTTCTGTCTCCCTCTCCTCCCCCAAAGGAGGTGAGGGCTGGGGAGAGGAGATCGTTTTCATTGGTAGCCCCTCACCCCGGCCCTCTCCCCGTTCGTGCCTCACGGAGAGAGGGAGTGAAACCGTGGTTGCGCCTTCTAGAAAATCCACGCCGCCCATACGGGTCTGCGCGGTGAAGGGGACGAACTTCGCGTGCGGCTCGGCAACTTCACGGCCACGGAGCTTGAACTTCTCCTTGGCCAGCACGGCGATGCTGCGGCCCTCCGGCGTTTCGTCGGCGAGCGAGGCGAGCTGGGCGGCGTCAGCCAATCGTTCGGCGGTGACGCCGGGCGCGGGCACGAAGTCGCTGGCCATGCGGTTGCCGAGCGTGATGGTGCCGGTCTTGTCGAGCAGGAGGACGTCGATGTCGCCAGCGGCTTCGACGGCGCGGCCGGAGGTGGCCAGCACATTGCGGCGGATGAGGCGGTCGATGCCGCTGATACCGATGGCGCTGAGCAGCCCGCCGATCGTCGTCGGGATGAGGCACACGAGCAGCGCGATGAGCACGGGCAGCGAGAAGTTCGTCGCCGAGTAGATGCCGAACGGCTTCAGCGTGACCGTGACCTGCAGGAAGACGAGCGTGAGCGCGGAGAGCAGGATGGTGAGAGCGATCTCGTTGGGCGTCTTCTGGCGCTTGGCGCCTTCCACCATGGAGATCATGCGATCGAGGAAGGCGTTGCCTTTCTCGGACGTGATGCGGATGACGATCCGGTCGCTGATCACCTTGGTGCCGCCGGTGACGGCGCTACGGTCGCCGCCGCTCTCGCGGACGACAGGCGCGGATTCGCCGGTGATGGCGGCTTCGTCCACGCTGGCGATGCCTTCGATCACTTCGCCGTCGGCGGGAATCACGTCGCCGGTTTCGCAGACGACGAGGTCGCCTTTCTGAAGTTCCGGAGCGGGCACGCGTTCTTCGCGTCCGTCCTTGAGGTGGCGCGCCATCGTGTCCTTGCGGGCTTTGCGCAGGCTGTCGGCCTGGGCCTTGCCGCGCCCTTCCGCCACCGCTTCGGCGAAGTTGGCGAAGAGCACGGTGAACCAGAGCCAGACGGCGAGCTGCGCGATGAAGCCGCGATCCGTCGGCGAGGTGAAGATCGCCACGGTGGTCAGCACCGCGCCGACGAGCGTCACGAACATGACCGGGTTCTGGACCATCAGCCGCGGGTCGAGCTTCTTGAAGGCGTCGGCCACGGCCGGCCCGGCGATCTTGGCGTCGAAGAGGGAGGGAACTTTGGGGGGCATGGGGTCAGCGGGAAAAGCGTTGAGGGAACACCGGCGTATCACGGTGAACGGCGAGTTGAATCCCAACGGGATTCCGTCTCATAGCCCAGGGTTGGCGCATCGCGCCTACCCTGGGAAAGCAGCGTTCCGGGCAAACAACCCCAACGGGGTTGTGGCTCTGAGTGCCCGTGGCCAGATGCCACAACCCTTTCAGGGTTGTGGCGTGATGCGGACCGGTTACCCAGGGTAGCTCGTGACCTCGCAACCCTGGGCTGGGAGACACAATCCCGTTGGGATTGTTCGTGGTCTGGCTGAGCGATGCTCGGCGCTCCGTTACGATGAAGTCGGATGCGTTCATGTTCCAGTGGCATAAGGTGACAGCCTCCTCACTTCGGCTCCTACGGTTTCAGAACAGTTTGCCCTGCGCGGTGAGGAAGTGCTCGACGATGGGGCCGAGGGCGAGCACGGGCAGGAAGTTCAGCGCGCCGATGAGCAGCACGGTGCCGATGAGCAGGAGGATGAAGGTGCCGCCCGAGACGGGGAACGTGCCGACGCTGGCAGGTGAAAGCTTCTTCTGCACGAGCGACCCCGCCAGCGCCATGATCGGAACGATCATCAGGAACCGGCCGATCAACATGGCGAGGCCGAGCGTCGTGTTATACCAGGGCGTGTTGGCCGTGAGTCCGCCGAACGCGCTGCCGTTGTTGGCCGTGGCCGAGCTGTAGGCGTAGAGAACCTCGCTCAGGCCGTGCGGGCCGGCATTGTTGATGCCGGCGAAGCCCCACGGGCTGACGATGGCCCACGCGGTGAAGCCGAGGATGGTCACCGTCAGCACCAGCAGCGCGAGCATGGCCATCTTCACGTCGTAGGCGCCGATCTTTTTGCCGAGATACTCGGGCGTGCGGCCCACCATCAGGCCCGCGATGAACACCGCGAGGATGACGAAGACCAACATGCCGTAGAGCCCCGCGCCCACGCCGCCGATGACGACTTCGCCCAGCTCGATGTTGAAGAGCGGGACCAACCCGCCGACGGCGGTGAAGGAGTCGTGCATGGAGTTCACCGCGCCGCACGACGCAGCGGTCGTGATGGCGGCGAAGAGCGCGGAGTTGAAGATGCCGAAGCGGACTTCCTTGCCCTCCATGTTGCCGTCGATCGCGGCGAGGCCGAGCGACTGATGGATCGGATTGCCGCGCGCCTCGGCCCACCAGCAGACGAGCACGCCGGCGAGGAAGAGCGTCATCATCGCGCCCCAGACGGACCAGCCGTGCGCCTGGTTCTTCGTCATGCGGCCGAGGTAGTAGGTGAGGCCGCTGCCAATAGAGAAGATCGAGAGCATCTGGAGGAAGTTCGAGAGCGGCGACGGGTTCTCGAACGGATGCGCGGCATTGGCGTTGGCGTAGCCGCCGCCGTTCGTGCCGAGCATCTTGATGGCGACCTGTGAGGCCATCGGGCCTTGGACGATGGTCTGTTCCGCGCCTTCCAGCGTGGTGGCCTTCGTGTAGGGCTTGAAGTTCTGGATCATGCCCTGCGACACCAGCACGACGGCGAAGACGAGGCAGATCGGCAGCAGCAGGTAGTAGGTGGTGCGGACCAGATCGACCCAGAAGTTGCCGAGCGTCTTCGCCGAATGCCGGGCGATGGCGCGGACGAGCGCCGCCGCGATACCGATGCCGACGGAGGCGGAGACGAAGTTGTGCAGCGTCAGCGCGACCATCTGGGAGAAGTAGGACATCGTGCCTTCGCCGCCGTAGCTCTGCCAGTTGGTGTTGGTGGTGAAGCTGACGGCGGTGTTGAACGCGAGGTCCGGCGAAAGCGGGCCGAGACCCTGCGGGTTCAACGGCAAGAGATGTTGCAGCCGGAGGATCGCGTAGGTGAAGGCGCAGCTCGCGAGGCTGAAAAGCAGCATGGCGAAGGTGTATTGCTTCCAGTCGTGTTCCTTCGCGGCGTCCACGCCCATGACGCGGTAGGTGAGGCGTTCGAGCGGCTTGAGCACGGGGTCGAACCAGGTGCGGCCGTTCGCGTCGAGCACCTGGCAAAGGTAGAGCCCGAGCGGTTTGGTGATGAGGGCGAGCGCGCCGACGTAGAGGGCGAGCTGGAGCCAGCCGGAAGTGTTCATGGTGAATCCCTAGAATTTCTCCGGGCGCAGCAGGGCTATGCCGAGGTAGAGGAAGAGCGCGAAGGCGATCAGCCCGACGATGAGGTTTTCCATGGGATCAGAGCCCTTCGCAGAAGCGAACGTAGAGCGCGGCCAGCCCGAAGAAGGCCACCAGCACCGCGACGAACAGCAGGTCGTTCATGGGGCCACTGTCCGCCCGAAGCCGCCGGGCGGGTAATCAACAGCGATCCCCGGCGCATCAACAAAACATCAATGCCACGGGGACGCCGACGGTCGGGCCATCCGGGCAAACAAAAAGGGCCGGACTCGCGTCCGGCCCTCGTGAATCAGCGCGCAACGTTCAGTTGCGGGCGCGGTAGAACTTCTGGGCGGCCGTCGAGCCGAGCGGGATGCGCAGCGGGCTCGTGCCCGTCACATCGCCGTAGCCGGTGTTCACCGTGTCCGAGGACTGCAAGGTGCCGGTGTAGGTGATGACGATGTCGGTGCCCTCGACGCGGACCGCGAGGGTCGGCGAAACGACCGGCGAAGCCGTGCGGGCGCGGAACGCCTTCAGGGCAGCCGGGTTGGTGGTGTCGTTGAGCAGGATCCTCTCGCCGCTAGCGGTCACGGAGAACCACTCCACGTTGCCGCCGCCGCCGCCCTGCATGTAGGAGCAGCGGATCGGATAGACGCCGGCCTGGGGCGCCACGAAGCCGAAGATCGTGTCGGAGGCACCGCGGCCGTTGTTGTTGAACTCACCCAGGCGGAGGTTGGTGTCCTGACCGACGGTGACCTTAAGGCCCGCCACGTCCTTCAGGCGGTTGTAGTCGACGTTGTCGATCATCATCACGGGAATGGTGACGTCAAACCCGTCGCCACCCATGACGATGGGGTAGAAACCGGAGTTGGCATCGCTGTTGCCGATGACGACCGCGGCGGCCCCGGCGGCCTGGGCCTTGCGGGCCTTTTCCACGAACGTGCAGCCGCCGCGGACGATGAAGGCGATCTTCCCGGTAAGGTCGGGCAAGGCCGCATCGGCCGGGCAGGAAGTGCCGAGGAACACCAGGTCGCCGGACAGCACCGAGGTGATCAGCGGACCGCCGAGGTTGGCGTTCAAGCCCACCGCGGAAGCGACCGCCGCGACGCCGCCGGCGACGTTGGCCGGGGCGGTGATTTCGAGATACTGGCGGCCCAACTTCTCGCCGATGGTCACGCGGAAGTTGTCGTCGCTGTTCACGCCCATGCGGTAGTAGCCCGCGGCGGGGAATTCGACGAACGTGGTGAATTCGGACGCGTAGTTCTCGGTGCTACCCGCCGTGCCCGGGATGCCGGGATGCAGGCGGTCGGGGGTGAAGTTACCGTTGGTCTCGTCCACGATGCGGGCGTAGTTGATCGTCGTGGCTTCGGCGAAGACGCCGTTCTGGAAGCCGGTGAGATCCGCCAGATTGGGCGTGAGCAGGCCGGCCAGAACGCCTTCGGTGAACTCGAGGTTGTTCGGGAGCGTCGGCGCGTTGGCGCCGCGGGTCTCGGTCTGCCAGGTCTTCACGTTGAAGCCGGGCTTGGTGGAGTCGCCCGAGCCGACGGCGGTCACGACGCTGCTGGGCAGCGTGGCATACCGGTCGGCCACGAAGGTCCAGGTCTGGGTCACCACGGTGGCGGAGCCCGCGGACTTGTAGGTCAGGACCACGCTGTTGGTCGAGCCCGAGGGAAGGAGGCCGGAGGAGGCGAGGGTCGCCTTCACGGCCGTGCCGGTGCGGCTCACGGTCGGGGTGCCGGCAGTGCCGTTGAGGGCGAGCGTGATCGAACTGTCTTCAATCGCCGCGGAGCCGTCCCGGAGCCACGCTTCGACTGCGGCGATCGGGCTGGCGCCGGCGGCGCCCGGATAGGGTTGGATCATGGCGACGAAGGGCGCGGAAGCCGAGCCGACCGCACGGTAGGTCTTCAGGCCGCCGTTGGCGGTATCGTTGAGCAGCACCGGGGTGCCGTCGGCCTTGAGGGTGAACCACTCGACCGCGGCGCCGCCGCCGCCGTTTTGCCAGAGCAGCCGGAAGGCATACACGCCGGGAGCCTCGACAAAGACGTTGAACCGGGTGCCGGTGCCATCGATGCCGCGGCCGCCCTCGAACACGCCCGCCACAGCCTGGAAGAGGTCGCGCGACCGGGCACCGCCCTTGACGGTGAAGCCGTCGTCGGACGCGACGCCCATGATGTAGGTGCCGCGGGCCGGGAACTCGATGTAGGTGATCGCCTCGAAGGCGGAATTGTCCTCGGTAGTCAGCGCGCCGCCGGGGATGCCGAGGTCACTGAAGGGCGTGTCCAGCGTGTTGAACACGCCGGAACCGCCGGAAGCGTTCTTGTAGTCAATCAGCTCGCGCGCCACGAAGCCGGCGGCGTCGGCGCCGATCGCCGAAAGGTCGATCTGGTTGGTGCCGCGCAACCCGGCGAGCTGTTCCTCGGTGAAACGGGTGCTGTTGGGCTGGCCCGAAGTCACCTGATGGGGCCGGATGCTGAAGCCGGTCTTGGTCGTGTCCGGACTGCTGGCCGCATCGGCGGCGGCGAGCAGCGCGTAGGCCGGGGTGGGGAACGTCCGGTTACCCGTGCCGGAGTTTCCGCCGTTGTCCTTGAAGCTGACGGCCACCGTGTTGGTGGCGCCAATGGTGAAAGGCACGGGCGACTTGTAGGCGACCGTCGTGGTCGTGCCGGTCTTGCTCAGGGTCGGGGTGACCGCGGTGCCATTGAAGGTCACGACGAGGGTCGCGGGGTTCAGCACGCTCGCGCCGGCGTCATCGATGGGGAAGGAGAAGCCGTCCGGGGTGCCCGCGACGGGGCCGACCGTCGGCAGGGCGGCGGCAATGGTCGTGATGACCACGTTGTCCACGTGCTGGTTCTGGTTGGCACCGCCCGTCCGGCCGGCGAGCACGAGGCGGCCGGGGGTCGGGATGAACGTGGTCTGGAACGCGTCCAGCACCTTGCGCCCCTTGTAGGTCACCGTGAGCTTGCCGGCTTCGTCCAGGTCGACTTGCAGCTGGGCCCAGCACAGGCCGGTCGGATCACCCGCGGCTTCGGCATTGTAGGGACCGGTCTGGATGGAGTTGGTGTCGGTGCAGGTGCCGTTTCGGGTGGTGAGCGGTTGGCGCAGCACCGTCACGTTGTCCACGCGCACGATCACGCCCTCGACGTCGCCGCCGTCGGGGAGGGTGTTGCCGGACCACACATCGAAGCCGATGGCGATGCCCGTGGTCGTGCCCGCCTCAGGCAGGCCGGCCGCATAAGCGCCGCCGACGCCATCAGGATTGCTGGCCGCCGCGACCAGCACGGGATCCCCGGAGCGCGCGTAATTGATCGAGAAGCCGTCCGCCGGGCGTCCGTCGTTGCCGGTGGCGTTGCCGACGCGGAGATCC
>JBIIUN010000257.1:0-7337 GCA_044339945.1 Kapaibacterium sp. (SeqCode) | reverse complement strand
CGACGGGCTGGTTCTCGGCCCCAACGTGGAGGAGGGCATCACTGTCAGCCCGACCCAGCAGTTCACTGCCGTCTGGACCAAGACCGCTCCCGCCGGTTGGGCGATTGACGACACCGGAGTTCCCGGTGTGGGCAATCCGGCCACGGATGGCGTGACGGAATGGGCCGGTTGGAGTTTCGCGGACAAGACGTTCTGGGCCAACGCCGGCGGCCAAGATCGGGCCAAGTTCACCAAGGGCACTGGAACCGTCGCCGTTGCTGATTCCGACGAATGGGACGACAGCACGCCGAAGCCGAATGCCGGCAACATGGCGACCTTCCTCGCCACCCCGGCAATCAACATCGCCGGCCGGGCCGCCAACTCGCTGTATCTGACCTTCAGCTCCAGCTTCCGCGCCGAGGCGCCGCAGAAGGCGTCCGTCAAGGCGTCCTTCGACGGTGGTCCGGCGGTGGACCTCATCCAGTGGGTCTCGAGTCCCGAAACTGATCCCAAGTTCAAAAACAACCTGGACGAAACCGTCACGGTTCCGCTGTTCAACCCCGCCGGGGCCTCCACGGTGAAACTGACGTTCGGCTACTTCGACACCCGCAACAACTGGTGGTGGGCGGTCGACAACATCGAGGTCAACGTCGGCGCAGTGGTGCCGCCCGTCTCCTCCTTGGAAGTCAGCTCGGCGACGGTTTCCGGCGAGAATCTGGTCCTTAACTGGACTGGTGGCACCGGACCGTTCCTCGTGCAGGGCAAGCTCAGCCTGAGCGATGCCAACTGGCTGGACCTCCAGACGGTCACGGGCAACACCGCCTCGATCCCGCTGGCTTCGCCCATCGGCTTCTTCCGCGTGGTGGATGGCGCGACCAAGACGGTCAAGCTGTTCAAGGCAACGCTCAACGCCGCCCAGGAAGTGGCCACGCCGCCCGTGGCCTCACCCGCCACCGGCGTTGGTCTGCTGGCGCTGGATGGAACCACGGTGACCTACGTGGTCAGCTACGAAAACTTGGTGGGCACGATCACCGCCGCCCATCTGCACGGTCCGGCGGCCGCCGGGGCGAATGCCGGCGTCAAGATTGGCTTCGTCGTGGTCACCGGGACCAAGTCCGGCGTCATTGCTGGCCAGGCGACGGCCGATGCGTCCACGGTTACCGCGATTGAGGGAGGCAACACCTACTTC
Source organism: Kapaibacterium sp. (SeqCode) (assembly GCA_044339945.1). Taxonomy (GTDB): domain Bacteria; phylum Verrucomicrobiota; class Verrucomicrobiia; order Limisphaerales; family UBA9464; genus CAIWAH01. The sequence goes on along the minus strand of JBIIUN010000257.1, from coordinate 6,169 downwards.
AACGTTCACACGACGTCATTTGGCGGCGGCGAAATCCGCGGCCAAGTTACGCCGGTTCAATGATCTGATTTTCCGCCCCTGAGTGGGGGCGGTCACTGGCGGGCTCGGGCGGTGTAATCCGTGTGTCACCCCCGAGCCCGCCTTTTTTCTTTTCCGCACTGCTTTCCCTCTTCCGCCATGACCGCCAATTCCAACTGGTCCACCGAAGGTGACGTCAATACCGCCGACGCCCGCCGGGACTGGACCCGCGACCAAGTTGGTCCCGAGACCGCGGCGCTGCTGCTGGCCGACTCGGAGTGTTTCCTCCACCAATCCCTTTCCTCCCCGTGCCTGAACGCCCTCGCCGGCGCGGAGGGTTCCTGGCTCATCGACGTCGAGGGCCGCCGTTACCTCGATTTTCACGGCAACAACGTCCACCAAGTGGGCTATGGCCATCCGCGCGTCATTGCCGCCGTGAAGGCCCAGCTCGACGCGCTCCCGTTTTCTCCCCGCCGCTACACCAATGACGTGGCGGTGCGCCTCGCCCAGGAACTCACCGCCCTGGCGCCGGGCGACCTTAACCGAATCCTGTTTGCCCCGGCCGGCACGATCGCCGTCAGCATGGCGTTGAAACTGGCTCGGCTGGCGACCTGCCGCTTCAAGACTGTGTCCATGTGGGACGCCTTCCATGGGGCCACGTTGGACTCCATTTCGGTCGGCGGTGAAACCCAGTTCCGCCAAGGCGTGGGGCCGCTCCTGCCGGGGGCCGAACACGCTCCTCCCTGTGAACATCGGGGCTGCCCATTTCGATGTGGGACCTCGTGCTCCCTCGCGTGCGCCGACTACGTCGAATACATCCTCGAACGGGAGGGTGATGTGGCGGCCGTCATCGGCGAGACGATCCGCTGCACGCCCGCCATCCCGCCGGCAGATTACTGGAAACGCATCCGGGCCGCCTGCGACAAACACGGGGCGCTGCTGATTCTCGACGAGATTCCCATCGGGCTTGGCCGCAGCGGGAAGTTCTTCGCCTTTGAGCACTACGACGTGGTTCCGGACCTGGTGGTTCTGGGGAAGGGGCTCGGCGGCGGGGTGATGCCGCTGGCCGCGGTCATTGCGCGCGAGGGGCTCAATGTCGTCGGCGCCTCTTCCATCGGGCACTTTACCCACGAGAAGAGCCCCGTCGCGTGCGCGGCGGGGTTGGCGACCTTGGAGATCATCCGTGAGGAGAAGTTGGTCGAACGGGCCGCCCGCCTGGGCGAAGTCGCCCTGGCCGGACTGCGCGAACTGGCCCGCAAGCATCCCCTGATCGGCGATGTCCGTGGGCGTGGCTTGCTCCTCGGCGTGGAATTGCTGCACGGCGGTGATCCCGCCCGGCCCGCGCGGGACGAGGCCAATCGTGTCATGTATGCCGCCTTGCGCCGCGGACTGAACTTCAAGCTGACCCGGGGCAACATGCTCACGTTGACACCGCCGTTGATCCTCAAGGACGAGGAACTGGCGTTCGCGCTCAACGTGCTCGACGAGGCGATCGGCGAAGTTGAGCAGGGCTGAACCGGGTCACTCCTGGATGCTGATCGGTCGCCGGTCGCGCTCGGCGACCAGCCGTTCCACCGCGGCGGTCAACGGTTTCCCGGCCGGGTCGAACAACGCGAGGCCGGCCGGAACCGGCAGGCTGAGGGATTCCCAGTGGCGCGCGGCGCGGGTGCGATCCGCGTCCCGCTGCGGCGCCGGCGCGAGGAAGTCCGTCCTGAAGTCGGCAAAGCCCGGCAACGATCTCAGGGAGCGGGCGCCCACGAACCGGACCGGGCCGTAGTCGTCGTTGAGCAACTGGGCGAGGAATGGGGCCGGCCAGTTGGTCCCGGATGCCTGCTGCGCCGGCGCCCAGCCAAAATGCCAGGCGGTGATGATCCGTTGGGCCGCGTGGCCCTTGAGCAGCCAGAGCAGGGAGGCCGGGACCGATTCCTGTTCCGCGGTCAGCGTCGTCGGGGGCTGGCGATACCACGAAGTCAACTGCCGCTGGGTCCAGTCCAGGGTGCGATCGAGATGGCACAGGTTGCAGGCGTTGGGGACGCCGTGGCGGGCGCTGGATTCGGCCCTCGGGGAATTGATCTGGTGCGACCGGATGCCCTTGAACAGGGCGTAGGTCGTGTGGGGCATGTGGCAGTTCAGGCAATTGCTGCCGCTGGAACCGGCCGCGTGATGGGTGTGCTCCGGCAACCGGGTGGTGAACCGCTCATCCTTGTGGCATTGGGTGCAGGCCGCCGGACCGTCCCGGCCGCGCTTGAGCTGGTCGTTGGGATCGCTGTCATGCATCGAATGGCACGACAGGCAGGTCATCGTCCCGCGGTTGTGGCAGGGTGTGGCTAGCAAGGCGGTGAATTCGCGGCCGCCGGCTAGCACCGTGCCGTCTTCCCACCAACGGGTGGTGTAGAACTCCTTGTTCTGCGCGAACTCCGTCCGCTGGGACGGGGTGGCGTTGGTGCCCGGGTATTGGATGTAGTAGCGGGTGCGGTGGAGGTCGTCGCCCGGTTGGTAAAGTGGGCCGTTGCGCGCGAACTCCAACGCAAATTCCTCCCGCATGATGTAGTTGCCGTGGCACTGCCCGCAGACCTGGGCGGAGCGCACCGGATCCAGGCGCGCCGGGTTCACGATGGTGGGGTCGGCCGTCCGCTCGCCTTTCGTTCGGGCGCCGATTCCGGCGGCCTGCTGGTGGTCGACATGTGCCTTGCCGGGGCCATGGCAGGCTTCGCAGGCGATCCCCAGTTCCCCGACCTTGGTCTGGAGTTTCCCCTGTTCGTCGAGGCCCGGATTGCCGCCGGTGCTGTGGCAGCGGATGCAGTGGTGATTCCACTGCGTGACCATGCGGTCCTTGTCGTCCGGCGCGCGCAGGAACGCCGCGTCGCGGGGAATCCACTGTTTTGTCTCGGGCAGGAACACGAGCGGCAAGGTCTGCAACAGTCCGGGGTAGCGCGGGCTGGTCACCCAATAGGTCTGGTAGTTGTGTGATCCCGTCGTCATCACCACGGGGCGCTTCACCCGCGGAATCTTGTCCAACGCCAGCTTGCGGCCGCCTTGGACGACATACATCAGCACATCCGGGTCCGGCATTTCCGCGAAGTATTGGTCGCCCTCCTGGAACACCCGGTAGGCGAGGCCGCTGCAGGTCACGGTCGAGCCGTCAAACGGACCGAGCACGGCCTCGCTGGTGGCGGGCTGGGTCATGGTGCGGTGATACGAACGATGCCAGCTCGCGTGTTCATCCTGATGGCACTGCTGACAGGCGGCCGAGCCGAGGTAACCGGCCTCGGGGCGGGCCTGGGGCAACTGGTTGGTCAGCCAACCGCGAGAGCCGGCCACCGGATTCGTGGCTAAGCGATCGGCGGCTGAGGCCACCAGGGACAGGCAGAGCCAAACCATTGCGGAAAGGCAGCCGAGCGGGGCGACGCGCGGGAGATGTGACGGCCAACGCATGGAGATGCCGGAGCGAAAATCTCCGATGCGGGGACGATGTTCGATCCGCCGGCCCGCGTCAGGTTAAATTCCCGCGTCTTCGGCAATCCGAGTCCACGAATCCGCAATTCCCGTCACGGCGGCCCGGCGCCGACCGTGACATAACCGCCGCTGCCGACCAATTCCTCCACCATGTATCTCGCACCGATTACCTCCGTTTTCCATCCCACCGACTTCAGCCGCAGCAACGAGGGCGCGTTTGTCCACGCCCTGCGGATCGCCTTGCTGGCCCGGTGCGACCTCGCGTTGCTCCACGTGGGGCGCCACGGCGAGGAGCACAGGTGGGAGGAATTTCCCAGCGTGCGCGAACAGCTCATCCGCTGGGGCATCTTGCCGGCCGGAGCACCGCACAGTGCCGTGACCGACCTCGGCGTCGAGGTCACGAAGGGGCAGAAGGTGAATTCCGATCCGGTGGAGGCCATCGGCGAATACGTCGCGGAGCATCTGCCCGACCTGGTCGTGCTCTCGACCCATCAGCGGCAGGGTTTGTCGCGGCTCCGGCGCCCCGCGTTGGCGGAGCAGATCGCGCGGCTGGCCCGGGTGCGCACGCTGTTTGTGCCCCGGCGCGTGGCCGGATTCGTGGATCCCGAATCGGGCGAGCTGAGGCTGCGGCGGATCCTGATCCCGATCGACCATGAGCCAACCCCGGACGCAGCGGTGGGGGCGGCGGCGAGTCTGGCCCGGGCGTTGGGAATTGAGAGATTGGAGTTCGTCTTTCTCCATGTCGGACCGGAAAAGGACTGTCCATCCGCCCATCTGCCCGAGCACCCCGGCTGGATTCGCGAAGTGGTCTGCGAGGAAGGGGAAGTCGTGGAGACCATCCTGAACGCCAGCGACGAACGGGAGGCCGACCTCATCGTGATGGCCACCCGCGGGCACGACGGGTTTGTGGACGCGCTGCGCGGGAGCACGACCGAGCGGGTGTTGCGTGGCGCCAAGTGCCCCCTGCTCGCGGTGCCGGCGCTGTGAAGTCAGCCGGGCGGCAGGCGCACTAGGTGCACCGGCCGATGGCTTTGCGCGATTACGTCGCCGGCGACGGTGCCGAACACGGCGCCCGCGAGGCCGGTCCGGCCATGTGAGCTGAGGCAGATCACGTGCGCGCCGAATTGTTCGGCCTGACGCAGGATGGCTTCGGCCACGTTGCTGGCTGGCTCCACCACCGCCTCGACGGTCACGCCCCGGCGCAGCGCGGCCGCCGGAACGAGGGAGCCGAGCTTCTTCCGGGCGGAGAGCAGCAGGCGTGAGTGTTCGCCAGGCGACAGCGTCGGCTTTCTTTTGGCCCCGAAGAGCCCGGCCATCGGTGACTGGCGGTCGGTGAGCGCGTGATACAGGCGCAGGCGTCCGCCGTTGGGCAGGAGGGAACACGCGGCGGCGACGGCCCGGTTGCCGTCCGCCGAGAAGTCGGTGGTTACCAGCACGCGGCTGAGCTGGGGCACGCCGGCCGGCACCGCGGCCTGTCCAAGCACGGGCACGCAGGCGACGCCCATCGGCGCGTCGCAGAGGAGCGACCGCGAGGTGGAACGATGCCACAATCGGGAGAGCCCGTGATGCTGATGCGCGCCCACGACGATCAGGTCCGCCTTCGCGGCCTTGGCCATTTCGATCAGGGCGGCCGCCGGTTGGTCGCCCCCCGCCTCCACCAACAGTTGCACCCGCTGTTCGCCGAGCACTGCCGCCACCTTTTCACCTAGGTCCCGGCGCAAGGCTGCATCCACAGGGGCCGGGTTTTCCGTCGGCGGATATTCCTCCCCTGCCAGGCCGAGCCGGTCGCTTTCGGCGGCGGGATCGTCCGCATAGCCGGCGAACAACTCACAGGGGCCGTGGGCGGCCAATTCGCCCGCGAAGGCCAGGGCTGCGTCGCTCGCGAGCGTGAAATCCGTGGCCACGAACACCCGCAGCGCGCGGCGTCCCGCCGCCCATTCCCGGAAAGGCATGGCGGATCGCGTCACCAACGTGGGCACCAGGGCCGATTCGGCGATGCGTTCCGCCGTGCTGCCGAGGACAACCCGCGCCAAGGCGACCTGGCCGACCGACGAAACTACCACGAGGCGGGCCTGGCCGGGGCGCGCCAAGGCCTTCAGGACCCTGTCGGCTTCCCCGGTTTCCACGGACCCCGTTACCTTGGCGCCGGCGGCTTGCACGGCGGCCACTTCCCGGTCCATGCGTTCCCGCAGGCGGGCGACGATGGGCTCCCACAGCGGGTCCGGCAGGCCGTCCGCCATGGGCGGCACCGTCGCGTGGACCAAGTGCACGCGGTCGTTGAATCGCTTGGCGAGCGCGGTGGCCACGGCGATCGCATCGGCGGAGTTGGGGCTGAAATCGGTGCCGGCGAGGATTTTCATGGGCGGAGCTTTCTCGGTTCAACCGGCGGTATACGCCCGCGCGGGTCGGTCGCCAACCATCCTTTGCGGCCTGCTGGTCCGTCCCGTCGGGCGCTTGGGGGCAGGGTTTGGGTTCAACGCGGCATTGCAGTCTTCGCCCCGCTTCCGCTAGCAACGCCCCGTGACCGCCGACTATCTCGCCAAGTGCCGCACCCTCATTGACGCCGTCGAGGCGCAGACGCCCGCCATCCGGCAGGCCGCCAACTGGTTTGCCGCCACCATCCTCGCCGGCCGCATGGTCCACGTCTTTGGCTCCGGTCATTCCCGGATCATGGTCGAGGAGATGTGGCCGCGAT
>JBIIUN010000316.1:0-6199 GCA_044339945.1 Kapaibacterium sp. (SeqCode) | reverse complement strand
CCTTTCCCGGGTTCAATCCCATCGTCGAACTTTCGCTCAGCTTCCACAACCTCGTCGTCGGCGCGAACGGCCAGCGGCAGGCCATGTTCCTGGAAAACGTCCCGGGCCTGGCCGCGCGCATCCTGCGGAACTTCGACCTTTCGCCCACGGACTCCGCGTTGGTCATCTCGTCGAGCGGTTGCAACGTCGTGCCGATCGAGATGGCGGAGGGCTTCCGGCAGCGCGGCGTCAAGGTGGTGGCGATCATCTCCCCGGCCCCTCGCGATGCCAGCACGAGCCAGCGGGCCGACGGGAAGAAGCTCCAGGACTTCGCGGACCTTGTGCTCGATACCGGCGCTCCGATTGGCGACGCGATGGTCAAGATTCCGGGCCTCGACACGCCGGTGGCGCCTGGCTCCACCGTGGGCGGTTGCCTGCTGGTGAACTCGATCAAGGCTGAGGTTGCTGCCCGCCTGACTGCGGCGGGGCAGCCGCCCAAGGTGCTCACCGCCGGCGCCATCGTCGGCAAGGCCCGGGCCACGGAACTGTTCGAGGCGGCCTACGACGAGCATGGTCGGCGGCTGGCCAAGCTCTACGAGAAGCTGGGGCTGTGACCGATATTCCCGGTTCGTTGCCCATCCTGCCGTTCCAAGTCCCGCCATGAAACCCTCCGTCCTGCTCGTCGAATGTCCCGATCGTCCCGGGCTCGTTCACGGTATCACCGGCGTGCTGTTCCGCCTCGGCGTCAACGTCGTGGGGAACCATGAATTTGTGGACCGCACGTTGGGACGCTTCTACATGCGCACCGAATTCGACGGGGCGGTGAATGGGGCCGAACTGCTTGCAGCCGTCCGGGGCGTGGTGCCGGAAGGCTCGGAAGTGCGGCTGTCGCACCTGGAGCCGAAGCGCGTCGTGGTGCTCGCGTCGAAGGAGCATCACTGCCTCGCGGACATTCTCGTGCGGCATTTGTTCAAGGAGCTGAACGCCCACGTCCTCGCGGTCATTGCCAACCACGCGACGCTGGAACCGCTGGTGCGGAAGTTCGAGCTGCCGTTCCACCACTTGCCGCACGGCGAACTGCCCCGTGAGGTCCACGAGGCCGAGGTGCTCACGATGGTGCAGCGCTACCGGCCGGACTACGTGGTGCTGGCGAAATACATGCGGGTGCTGAGCCCGCGGTTCGTCGCGCAGTTTCCGGCGCGGCTCGTGAACATTCATCACAGCTTCCTGCCGGCCTTTGTCGGGGCGCGGCCGTATCATCAGGCGTTTGAACGTGGCGTGAAGGTCATCGGCGCCACCGCCCATTTCGTCACCGACGAGCTCGATGCCGGACCGATCATCGTCCAGCAGGTCGTGCCCGTGGACCATACGCACGCGGCGGAAGACCTCGTCCTGGCCGGCCGTGACGTCGAGCAGATGGTGCTCGCCCGGGCGCTGCGGCTGGTCTTCGAGGACCGCGTCTTCCTCTGCGGCAACCGCACGGTCATCTTTGACTGAACGGTCCGTGACCGCGGGAAGGTCGTCGAACGCAAGGGCGCCCCGCCGATGCCCCGGAAACCGCTGGCGCCGGGGCGGGGCGCCGTGCCTTATTTTGCGCCGTGTCGCTGCTTCAAGGCCTGTTTTCCGTCGGTCCCATCCGCAAGGCGATCTGGCGGCTGTGGTATCCCTTCCTGACGCGCCGGCTGCGCGGCGAGGAGGTGCTGTTCCTGAATTACGCCTTCGAAACCGAGCCGCCGGTCGGCCTGATGCTATCGCCCGACGACGAACCGAACCGGGCCTGCATCCAACTGTATCATCATGTCGCCACCCAGGCGGAGGTGCGGGGATGCGAGGTCCTGGAAGTGAGCTGCGGGCATGGCGGCGGCGCGTCGTGGGTGACGCGCACCATGCAGCCGGCCCGCTACACGGGGCTCGACCTGAACCCGACCGGCATCCGGTTCTGCCGCGAACGTCATCGGGTGCCCGGACTGGAGTTTGTGGTGGGCGACGCCCAGCGGCTGCCGTTCGCGGACGGTTCGCTGGACGTCGTCCTCAACGTGGAGGCGTCGCATTGCTACCCGGACTTCCCGGGCTTTCTCGCGGAGGTCGCCCGCGTCTTGCGGCCGGGCGGCCATTTCCTCTACGCCGATTTCCGCTTCCGGGACCAGTTGGCCGCGTGGGAACAGGCCATCGCGGCGGCCCCGCTGAAGGTGGTGCGGACCCGGGACATCCGCGACGAGGTGCTGCGGGGCATGGAGCGCAACGCCCCGCGCAGCGAGGCGTTGATTGCGTCGCGGTTGCCGCGGTTCCTGCATGGCTTGGGCCGCGACTTCGCCGGCGTGCCGGGCTCGCGGGTGCATGAGGCGCTCCGGACGCGCGAACTGACGTATCGTTCCTGGTGCTTCCGCCAGGGCTAGAAGCCGACTGCCTGCATGCCAATGCGGAGCCAGAACGGAATCGTCAGGAAACCGAGCAGCGAAGTGACGATCACGATGCGGATGGCTGTGGCCGCGTCGCCGCCGTAATGCCGCGCCAGCATGATCGGGAACACCGCGGCGGGCATCGCGGCCTGCACCACCAGCACCTGCTTGAGCTCGCGCGAGGCCGGCACGAAGTGGGCGATGGCCAGCAGGACCGCCGGCAGCACGCCGAGACGGAGCAGGCAGCTCCACGCGCTGACCCGCAGGCCGAAGCCTTGGCGCAGTTCCCGGAAGGAGTCCGCCATGGTTGCGCCAATCAGCACCAGCGCCAGCGGGAAGCAGCATTCGCCCAGCATGTGCGCGGTGGTCCGGACGAACGAGGGCAGCCAATCCCCGGCCCCGAGCGCGTTGAGCGCGAGCGCGGCGACGATGGACACGATCGGCGGGTTCAGCAGCTTGCGCCACTCGCGCACGCCGCCGTGACCGAGCGCGATCAGGCAGACGGTCCACATGCCGATGTCCACGCCGAGGTTGTGGACAAACAGCACCCCCGCGGTGTCGCCGGGGAAAAGCTGGAGGATCAGCGGCAGCGGCACGTAACCGTAGTTCTGGATGCCCGTGGCCGCGGCAAAGGTGCGCTGGACGCTGTCGGCGCCGGGCCCGGCCTGGCGGCGAACGAGCCAGGCGATCCACACGCCGATCACGACGCCGAGGAAACCGAGCACCGGCGGCAGGAAGAGATTCTCGGGCCGGCGCAGCGCGGCGTTGCCCAGCACCTTGTCGAGGATGAGCGCCGGCGTGAGCACGTTGACCACGACGCGCATGAGGCTGGCGTCGGCTTCCTCGGTGAGCCATTCGACCTTGCGGAGCGCCGTGCCGGTGGCCGCGAGGCAGAACACCGGCAGGACCGCGGAGAGCACCGTGGCGGTTTCGTTCACGCGGACAGGAGATGTTCCGCCACGGCCTCGAACTCGGCCTGCTGGACCCGCCGGAGCCAGGTTACCTGCGGGTCGGTCACGGGCCGGCGGGCGACCTGTTCGCACAGGTCCACGAATGCGAAGGGATCAAAGGCGCCGGGCAGGGTGAGTTGGCGGGCCATCGTGATCTCATCCGGGCCGCCGGGGAGGGCCTTCACCCGGGCGGCCAAGGCGAGGTAAACCGGGTGTTCGTCGGTTCGCCGGAACCAGTATTTCGCGTTCCAGTAATCGGGTTCCCGCCGGTGCAGCAGCGCGTGGATCAGCGCGCCGTCGCGGTCGGTCAGGTCCTGCACGATGTCGTGGGCCGCATCGTGCTCGTCGTGGTAAAGCAACGTCAGCGCCCGCAACCGGAGGGCAGCCTCCGGGGAGACCGCGTGGGCGGCGAACCAAGCGTCGAGGTCCGAATTCAGTCCGCGGGCGGACAGCACGCCGGCCCGCGGCCCGGCGCCCAGCTCGGGCGGCTCGGACGTGCGCAGGAAACGGAGGAAGTCGGCCGTTGTCGGATGGTAACCGGTCATGGGTGCCAGCGGCCGAGCATCATGAGGCCGGTCGCATCCGTCAATCGGCTCGGAACATTTGCAGGCGGCGGGGGCGCATGCGGACCTCGTGATTGAACCCGGTCGCGTTGGGTAGGGAAGGCGCGCTGCGCCTTCCCCGTCCGGAGCGGAGCGGAGGGCGGCAGTTCGCACCGTGGGGTGGATCGACGCCCCGCTGTGGGCCGCAGCCGGCACGCGGCGCTCCTGCACAGCATGGCGGAAAACCGAACCTGCTTCGGTCCTCGGACAAACCCCGGAAGAATGCCCTGCCGATGGGTTTCCGCTTCTGGCGGCTCCTGGCTGGCGGCCTCTACCCGGACCATTGATTGAGCTCACTCCCGGCCTCAGTCTGCCCGCCATGAAGAAGGCGAGCGCCCGCGAGTTGAAGCATGACCCGGCAACCGTTCCCAAATCGAGTGAAGCCGGCTGGCAGGCCGGGCTTCAGAAATCCGGCAACTCCCAACAAAAGACGGCCACGTCCAAGCGTTCCGACTTCATGGCCCGCCTGAAATCCACCTACGGCAGCAAAGTGCTTGCGGTCACGGCGACGGACCTGCTGGCCGACGAACGAGGCAACCGTTGAACACCTGCACTGAACCGCCGTTCGTCCGTTGCGTTCCCCCAAAGCCAATCACTCCCTTGACGGTGGGACGCTCCCACCCTCTGCTTCCGGCATGACTGCGACGCTCAAATGTGACGAGAAAGGCCGCTATGCGCTTGGCCGCTTCCTGCCCCGGAGGCCCGACGTGCAGGTGGAGAAAAATCCTGACGGCTCGGTGACGCTGCGCCCGGTGAAGCGCCGCATGACCCGCGAGGAAGCCGAAGCCTTCGTCCGTAGCCGCGCGGGAACGTGGGACGGCCCGATTTCCGGCGCGGAACTGCTCAAGCGGACGCGGGGCGCATGATCCTCCTCGACACCTCGACGGTCGTGGCCTGGCTGGACAAGGGCCATGCCGACCACAAGACCTCGGCGGCGGCCGTCGTCACCGCTCTGCTGGATGACGAGGTGGCGGTCAGCGTGGTAACATTGGCCGAACTGGCGGCGGGCGGCCGGACGAGGGGAGCCCTCGAGCTGGATCTGCGTGGAATGATAGTCGTCGAAGTGACGGCGGACGATGCCTGGCACGCCGGCCAGGTGTTTGCCCGCACGCCGCGCAAGCAGCTCACGCCGTTGCCCGACTTCTTCATCCGGGCGCAGGCGGCGGAACGGGGCTGGAAACACCTGACGAACGATCGCCGCCGGCTGAGCTGGTGGCCGGACGTGGACTTCATTTTCGGGAACTGAGCAGCGGCAAGGGCGCCCTGACGCCTTAGTCCTTGGGCAGGCGGGCGAATAGGCCGTATCGCTCGCGGCGGAGGCGGCTGGCGAGCCAGTGACGGAAGAAGCGGTAGAGGTAACCCCGGCCGGTAGCGCCCTGGCGACGGATGAGGCGGCGGAAGTGGGCGTGCTTCGTGTAGCAACGCTCGGCGCGCTGGTCCAACCAGTCGGCCCACTCGGGCGGGAGGGATTCGCCCTGGAACTGGCTGGCTTCGTGGAGCACCGAATCGGCGACGAGCCACGGCATGAGTTCGGTGTCGCGCTCAATGCCGGGGCGCAAGCCGCTCCGCCACGTCCGGGCCGTTGGACTTGGCCGGCGAGGGCTCACCCACGCAATGGCGGGATTGGCCATCATGCGGAACCCTCCACGAGCTGGATTTCCTCGGGGGTGAGGCCGTAGAGGTCGTAGACGAGGACGTCGATCTGGTGGCGGACCCGGTTCCGTTCCTGATGGTCCGGGTCTCGACGACCAAGAACCACAAGTCGGCGCGCATCGAGCTGCACTCGGATGTGGTGACGGCACTTCGGGCGTTGATCCCGATGGATGCGCCCGGCAATCGCGCCGTGTTTCGTCGCCTCCCGACAGTTGCCGAGCTGAAGATGGACGAAGTGACGGCGGGAATTCCGTTTCTCGACGATCTCGGCCGGCGGGCGGACTTCCACGCGTTTCGGCACACGTTCACAACCCTGCTGGCCCAAGCCGGCGTGCCGCCGCAGATCGCAAAGGAACTGACCCGCCATTCCGATTTGCGGATGAACGGGCACTACACCGACGCCACCAAGCTGCCCTTGGCGAACGTCATTCGGGCGCTGCCGTCGGCAGTTCCCAAAAATCACTCACGAATACGCACACAAGAATCCGGCGCGGAGGGTCATTTTGTGACCTTTGGAGTCACCTCCGGTCCGTCGGATTGCAACGGTGGGGCAGGGGAGGAAAACCTGGTATCTGTGGGAAAAACCCCTGAAAACGGGCCGGCCCCGAAGGCTGTG
>JBIIUN010000056.1:0-14834 GCA_044339945.1 Kapaibacterium sp. (SeqCode) | reverse complement strand
GTCGGGCCGGATGGCAGGGGGCTGGGGGCACAAGGCTCCGGGGCGGTAGCCGATCAGAGGCTCGAGTGCGAAACCTGCCCCTTCAAAATCCCCCACCATTTCGACCGCCGGCTCTGATGGCGGGGTGACCGGATTTCAGCTGGCGGGAGCGGCCACGGAACTCAGCAAACAAAAAGGCCGCTTTCCCGAAGGAAAACGGCCTGAAAGTTGGTTGCGGGGCTAGGATTTGAACCTAGGACCTTCAGGTTATGAGCCTGACGAGCTACCGGGCTGCTCCACCCCGCGATCGAAGTGGGCGGACGTTAGAGGGCGGCCTTGCGGGCGCAAGATTCATTTTCCGAAATCTCGCGTAAACTCCTTCCGCCGAACGGACTCCGCCCCGTTTTCTCCCTTCGTTTCCCGCCGCCGGCGGGGTTCCCTCTTCCGCCATGGACATCACTCCCACTCGCCAAGGATTGCGCCTGAGCCAGCATGGCGTGGTCATCAGCGAGCTGCGGACTTCCCCGGGACCGACCCACAGCGTGTTCGACGTGCTGGCCGCCCTCGTCGAGGTTCTGCGTCCTCCGGGCCCCGTCGGCATGCTGGGGTTCGCCGGCGGCGGGATGCTCGCCCCATTCGCCGCGATGGGTTGGACGCTACCCTTTTCCGCGGTCGACCTGGATCGCGAGGCCTACGAGCTGTTCCGGCGGCATTGTCCGCACTGGCGGGACCAGGTGGCGTGGCACCACGGCGATGCCGTGGCGTGGCTCCGGCGCCAACGTCGCCCCTTCGGACTGCTGCTCGACGACCTGTCCGTGCCGGTCGACGGCGATGTGTTCAAGCCGGCCGTGTGCTGGCAAACGCTGCCCGCCCTGATCCGGGCGCGCCTTCGGCCCGACGGGGTCGCGCTGTTCAACTTGTTGCTCTCCCCGGGCGATGCGTGGACGAAGGCGGTGCCGCGCGTCGCGGAACCCTTCGGCGAAGCCCGGGTGATCCTGCTGGACGACTTCGAGAACCGCCTGCTGGTTGCCGGCACCGCGCTGCCTTCCGCCCGGGCGCTGGCCTTGGCCCTCCGGCGGGCCTTGGTCCGGCTGGGCTCCCGGCAAGCCGGCCGCTTCCGGGTGCGCCGCGTGCGGCGATAGGCTTGCCTTGGGCGCCGCGAACGCCGCCCGGGCCGACGAAGACGGCGACCGTGGCAGTGTGGGCATTCATGGCGGCGAACCGTGGTCCTGCCATCCCACCGGCTGGGTCCAGGCGCGCTTGAATTCGAACTCCGTCGTCGGCACGGCCAGGCGGCCGGTCGAGGTCACCACGGCGCGGACGTAGAGTTCATCGCCCCGGAGCGTGTAGCTCGGCGTTCGGCCCTTCACTTCGGCCAGCACCTCGCCGATCTGCGGCCCGGATTCGGTCCGGTAATCGAGCGTGGTTTCGGGGACCTGGCCGGCGGCGTCGAGGCGAGGGCGGCCGCGCAGGTTCGCGCCGCGCCGGGTGCCGATGAAGCGCGTCACAAACCGCTCGCCGTGGTGCGGTTCGATGCGCAGGGACAGGCACCGGGTCCGTTCGTCGAACCGGACGTCGCGCAGCGTCACGCCGGTCGAGGCGTAAAAGTCCCCGGCGCGCATCGCACGGATCAGCGATTCCGGCGTCAGGTGATGGCTCCGCACCATGACCCAAGCGCGGCCGGGCTGGGCGCGGGACTTGGTGCCCTGGTAGTCATGGGAATCGTCCGTCGCGAGCGCGAAGAGCGGCGGCGCCTCGAAGGCGGCGATCCGCAGCGTGTTGGCGATGTCCCACAGCGCGTCGGTGGAAGGGCGCAGCGCGTCGCCGGGATCGTTGTCGCCCTCCACGCCGTTCCAGACCTCGAAGAAGGGTTCCTCGACGACGGCGGCAAGGTCCTCGGCGGTGATGCCCCACTTGTAGTTCGGATGGTTCACGTGCACGAGCACCGGGGTGCCGAGCCGGCGGGCCGATTCGTTCGCCGCGCGCAACGTGCGCGCCAGCACTTCCGGCACCGTGGCGCCGTCCTGCGTGGGCATCCACTCCAGCAGGTTGATGGCGCCGATGTGGATCGCGCGCCGGTTGGCCGCGCTGTGGGTGATCTCCTCCGCCGGCAGCAGGAGGAAGCGGCCGGGGGACTCGACCCGGGTCCGGTATTCGCCGAAGGGCTTGAGCCGCACCTGCGGTTCGCCGTTGGTCGGCTGGCGCCGGGTCTCGACCCAGTGGGGACCGTAGCGGCGAAGGTAGTTGCCGAAGGCATCGGTCGGCCGGTGGGACTGGCCCCGCCATGGCTCGCCTTTGGCGCGGGCGGCGACGTTGGTGAGGTTGATCCAGCGTTCGCCCTGGCTGAGCACATTGTGATCCGACAGCGCGAGGAAATGATACCCGTGGTCGCGATACCACTCGGCCACCACCTCGGGGAACTCGTCGCCGTCCGACCAGAGCGTGTGGGTATGCAGGTTGCCCTTCCACCACCGCGGCGAATCCGGCGCGGCCACGGCGGGCGCGACCAAGGCCAGCCAGCCCAGAAGAACGGTCAGCAGTTTCACCGGCGCAGTGAAGCTCCGGGCGAATTCCCGCCGCAAGCCCCGCGTGGGTGACAGTTGCGTGAAGGTGACCGCACCTGTGGCCCCGCTGGGCGGCGCGGGGTTCGGGACTTCGCGTTGAATCGTCCGTCGCCGGAATGTCGCGGGGAAAGCGTTGACGCGATCCGATCCCCGCGGCGCACACTGGCCCCGTGTTTCGTCGGGCCATTTCCCTCGTAGTCCTGCTGGCCATGGCCGGCGGGACGGCGCGTGCGCATGTCGGCGCCCACGCTTCCGTCCACGACACCGTGGCGGCGGTCACGCTGCGGCTGCAACGCCAGCTGCCCGACGCGGAGCTGCGCCGGCTCACGGTGCCGCGCGTCGAAGCGCTGCTGTCGGCCCGGGAGCGCGAGATTCTCGGCGCCGAACACCTGACCTTCCGCGTGGACCGGCCGGTGTGGGTGACCGTATGGCACGACGCCCGGTTCACCAACGATCCCTTCTGGCTCGCCGCCCGCGGTTTCCAGGCCAACGGCCTCGTGCTCACCAATGGCGGCGACCGGTTCGGCGGCTGGGAAAAGGCGTTTCCCGCCGGCGTCATCGGGCTGGGCGTGAATTCCCTCCGCGGCGGCAACCACCACTACTTCGTCTCGCTGCGGCCGCAGGCGGACGGCGTCGCGCCCGCGGTGGACCAGCTCTATCCCGGCCAGTTGCGCACCAATGTGTTTCAGGCCGGCGCGCTGCCGTATGTGGACCAGAAGGCCGCGCTGACCAACGTGCCCGCCGCCTTGGCCGGCCACACGCTCATCCGCACCGAATACGCCCGCCGCGACGCCGCCCGGCTCATCAACCTCTTCCGTTGGACCGCCCATCCCGCGGGCAACCGTCCCGACCACGTTGTGCTCACCTGGAGCGGCGATCCGCGCACCACGCAGGCCATCCAGTGGCGGACCGGCCCGCGGGTGAAACGCGGCGCGGTCAGCTACCTGAAGAAGGCGGATCACTTCCGGCCGAACCCGGCCCGGCCGCAGGTCGTGAGGGCCGGCGAACCCGGGCTGCTCGCCGACCGCTTCCTGCTGAATGACCCCAAGGTTCACCGCTTCACCGTCGAGCTCACCGGGCTCGAACCCGGCACCACTTACCTCTACGCCGTGGGCGACGGCAGCCGCGGTGGCTGGGGCGAGTATGCCGAATTCACCACCGCCCCGGCCGGCGAGGCGCCGTTCTCGTTCATCTACATGGGGGACGCCCAGAATGGGCTCGACCGCTGGGGCACATTGCTTGCCCACGCCCACCGCACCCGGCCCGACGCAGCCTTTCACCTGATGGCCGGCGACCTCGTCAACCGCGGCGCCGAACGCGACGATTGGGACAGCTTCTTCCACAATGCCCGGGGCGTCTTCGACCGCCGCCCGCTCGTGCCCGTGCTCGGCAACCACGAATGCCAGGGCGGTTCACCGGACCTTTACCTGAGGCAGTTCGCGCTGCCCCGCAACGGCCCCGCCGGCGTCACGCCGGAACGCGCCTACGCCTTCGAATACGGCAACGCGCTGTTCGTGGTGCTCGACAGCAACCTCGAACCCGTCACCCAGACCGCCTGGCTTGAACGGCAGCTCGCCGGCAGCCGGGCGACGTGGAAGTTCGTGAGCTACCATCATCCCGCGTATTCCTCCGTGCCCAAACGGGACAACCGGGAACTGCGCGACGCCTGGACGCCGCTGTTCGACCAATACCATGTGGACCTCGCGCTCCAGGGCCATGATCACGCGTATCTGCGGACCTATCCGATGAAGGGAAACGCCCGCGCCGCCAACGCCAAGGCGGGCACCGTCTACATCGTGTCCGTGTCGGGCACCAAGTTCTACGAGCAGGACCCGCGCGACTACACCGAGTTCGGCCTCACCAACGTCGCCCTCTACCAGGTGCTCGACCTCCAGATCAGCGGCGATCGCCTAGTCTATCGCGCCTACGACGTGGACGGCTCACTCCGCGACCATTTCATCATCGAGAAGTGAGGCGCCCGCGGCTGGCGGTCCCGACGGCAGCGAGAACGTGTTCGCGGAACGGTCGCCCTCTTCGGTTTTGCTGAGCATGGCGGAAGCGGTCAGCCGCCGTCCGGCGGCCAGCCCCGTGGTTCGCGCCCGAAAACATCCTCGTAGGCCCGGACCACCGGCGGGGCGGGACGATCCATCGCCTCCTGCCTGGCCTGCTCGTTGCCCTCGGCCAGCGTCGCCTGCATCTCTGCCAGCTCGGTCTGCCGCTCGCGTTCGGCCTCCTCCGCGGCGAATGCTTCCGAGGGCGAATAGTCCGCCGGCTTGGACGGCTCCAGTTGCTGCCGGAGGGGCGACAAATCCACGACAGCCAGTTCAGGGAAGTGGTATTCCCAATCGGCGTCCAGCGCCTTGAGCCGGCGGAAGATCATCCGATACACCGGCGTCAGGTCGGCGCGCTGGCCGATCCAGATCGTGCCCATGTAGTAGTCCATGTAGTCCCGCAGGATGCTGCTCCCTCTCCGCCTCGAACGGGGAGAGGGCTGGGTTGAGGTGTCGAAACTGCCCTCAACTCGTAACCCGCTCACGTATTCGGCGATGAATCCCGCCGCGCCGCGGAACGAACCGAGGTCGGCCACGCGCCCTTCCGCCGTGATGACCTCGTGGTTGTCCGAAAACACGTCCCACAGGCACATCCCGATCAGGTCGGTGACTTCATCGGCCGCATTGACGGCGGTTTCCTTCCAAGCGGTCCGGACCTCCTCGAAGGTCGGCTCCGGCCGCGGAACCGGAGCGGGATTATCCGGCTCACCCTCGCGTCGTGGGCGGGCCAGCCGGGCGAGGTTGCGATGTATTTGAAGCCGTTCCTCGAACACCCGCTCCGGCGAGGGATGAAAACACGCCAGCAACGGCGACTGTTCCCAGCCCTCCGGGGCGATCTCCTCCACCACGTCGGCCCCGGCGAGGCCCTGGGGCAACAGCCGGTCCAGAAACGCCTCGCATTCGGCGTCCGTCAGGCGGGGGCGGTCATCATTCATGCCCGGAGGTTTAGCCGCTTGCAGTTCGCCGCGAAAGGGCAGACGAACGCATGGGAATTCTTCGCCGCCTTCAGTGCCCCAACCCAGGCTCCGCCCGAGCACGCTGGCCGGCTCCGGCGCTGGCTTCGATTTCTCCCCCGCCGCCTCGCCCGGTGACAGGGCCGGGTTGGGCTGCCGAAGCCTTCCCTCCCAACCTGGCTGATCGTCCATAGCAGTTCCCGGCGATCCGGCATGGACTATCCGTCAGGCCGAAACGTGACTCCGTGCTCCCCGCCGGGAGTGCGGACCTGCCTGCCCGAGCCCGCCGCCGCCCGGTCCTCGCCGCCCTCGGGCAAAGCGTCCGCCGCTGGCGCGAGGAACGCGCCCTGACCCAGGAAAAGCTCGCCGAGCAGGCCGGGCTCGATCCCACCTACATCTCCGGCATCGAACGCGGCCTGCGCAACCCCGGCATCCTCAACGTCGCGCGGCTCGCCAAGGCCCTGCGCCTCACCACCGCCCAACTTTGCGAGGGAGTCGATGCATGAGCGGCCGCGCCAAGACCAAGGTGGGGCGAGACTCCGTCGAGCCGACCCACGAGCGAAGCGAGGCGAGCCCTGCGAGCATCTCCTTATCCGCCGGCCGACCGACAAAATCACGGCCGTCCCAAGAAGCTCGCCCCGCTCGCGCCGCCGCGGGCGGCAAACAGGGCTCGACGGAGTCTCGCCCCACCTCGCGGGTGCAGGAAGCCGCCCCAGCCTACCGCACCAAGGCCGAAGCTTCTCCCTCTCCGCTCCGGGGAGAGGGCCGGGGAGAGGTGGGCCCGCTCCGTTTCATCGCCCCCTTCTGCGGCATCGGCGGGTTCCGGTTCGCCTTCGAACGGGCGGGCAATGCATGTTCCAATCGGGAACATTTTGTAGCCGATAGCCCACGGACGGCGGGCACCTTGGCGGGCATATGCTACCCGCCGTGCCAAAGCCTGACCGAACCCTTGCCGCTTTCGGTCGCAACGTTCTCCAGCTTCGAACTCATTTGGGGCTGTCGCAGGAGAAGCTCGCGGCCAAGGCCGGGGTCGACCGCGCTTTTCTCAGCGGCATCGAATCCGGCTCGCGCAATCCCGGCATCCTGACCGTTGCCAAGCTTGCCAAGGCCCTCGGGGTCACCGCGGCCAAGCTCATGGAGGACGTGCCATGAGCGGCAAGGCCAGTCCCGGTGGGGCGCAGCGGCAGCATCGCCCCACTGGCATCGAGGACAACATCACACCCTATCGCGCCGCCGTTAATTCTTCTCCCTCTCCGCACCGGGGAGAGGGTCGGGGTGAGGTGGTCCCGCCTACCTGCCTGGATCTGTTTTGCGGCTGCGGTGGGTTTACGCTGGGCATGCAGCGTGCCGGCTACCAAGTGCTGGCGGCCGTTGACTTCAATCCCGAAGCCATCGCGACGTTTGCGGCAAACCTGGGCGCAGCCAATCCCGCCGCCCTGCCGCCGGTCCGACACGCCCTCCACCGCGACCTCACCCAGTTCGCTCCGGCCGAACTCGCCGAACTGCTCGGCACCCGGTCCGTGGACGTCATTGTCGGCGGGCCGCCCTGCCAAGGCTTCAGCACGGCCCGGCACCGCGACGGGGCCAATCACGGAGCCCGGCTCAAGGACGACCCGCGCCGCCACCTCTACCGCGAGTTCCTCCGTTACGTCGGCTTTTTCCAGCCGCGGGTTTTCGTGATGGAAAACGTCCTCGGCCTCCGCAGCGCTGCCGGCGGCGAATACTTCACCCGCGTGCAGGCCGAGGCCCGCGCCCTCGGCTACCGGGTTCATGCGCAGGTCGAGTGCGCCGAGGAGCTGGGGGTGCCGCAGAAACGGCGCCGCCAGCTCATCATCGGCACCCGCGGCGACGTGCCCGGCTATTTCCTCCCCGAGCTGAAGCCCGCCCCGCGGGCAGCAGTGGGCACCCGGCTGGGCCACGCGTTGGGCGACTTGCCGCCCCTCGCCGCCGGCGAAGGCGAGCAGGAGCAGGATTACGACACCGCGCTTCGCAGTCGCCACGTCCGGAACGATCCCGTCGCCCGGAACTACCTGGGCGAAGTCCTGGAAGTGGACCTCGCCGAATGCCTGACCAACCACGTGTCGCGGCCCCACAGCGAGCGCGACCTGCGCGATTTCGCCAAGCTGGCCGAAGGTGAGAATTCCGCCACCGCCATGCGCGACCGGCACGTCCGGTTCGAGTTCCCCTACGACAAGTCCTCCTTCAAGGACCGCTACACCCGGCAAAGCCGCGCCGCCCTGTGCAGCACCATCGTGGCCCACCTGAGCAAGGACGGGCTGATGTTCATCCATCCCACGCAAAATCGCTCGCTCACCCCGCGCGAAGCCGCCCGCATCCAGAGCTTCCCGGATTGGTTCCGTTTCCCCCCGGCCCGCACCCACGCCTTCCGCCTCATCGGCAATGCCGTCCCGCCCCTCATCGGCGAGGCGGTGGGCTTGCAGGTGAGGGAATTCCTCCAAGCGGGTAGGAGTCGAGGTGACGAGACTCATTCTCTGCTCTCTCGCCACGGGAGCCGGGTAAAGGAGAGTCAGAGCCTCCTCATGTCGTCTCCTACGAGAGCGGAAGCCGCCCGCGAATTGGAGCGCCTGGCCCAGCTCGACCGCCGCGCCTTGCGCGCCTTGCCCAAGGAAGAATTCCTCCGCGGCTGGCACGCGTTGCTGTTCCTGTTTCCCGGCCTGCATCCCGACAACGCCCTCGACCACGGCGACACGATTGAAGAAGTCCCGACCGAACAACTGGGCCTGCCCGGCTTCGAGCGGGAACTGGACCGCCGGCACACCCGCAGTGGCTGGCCGGTGGCGCTGGAAGGCATCGGTGGCGAAGCTAGGCGACGTTACGAGGCGGGCCAACTCAGTGACGACAATCTTTACTGCGTCGAAGCCCAGCGGGCGGGGCTCGTTGAAATGGAAGGCGTGCTTGTGTGAGCCGGGCCGCGGTCAGCACCGATCCCGATCTGGCTCTACCTCATGCCCGTTCGCTGGTGGAGAGTCTTCGCGCGTTTGGCTACGACCTCGCGACCGCCTTGGCCGACTTGGCCGACAACAGCCTCTTCAGCCAAGCCAAGAACGTCCGTCTGCACTTCCATTGGGCCGGCGCCGATTCGGCCATCGCCATTGCGGACGACGGCGCGGGCATGGACGAACCCACGCTGGTCAACGCCATGCGCGTGGGCAGCACCAATCCCCGCGACACCCGCCACGAGGACGACTTCGGGCGCTTTGGACTCGGTCTCAAGACGGCGTCCTTCTCCCAATGCCGCCGCGTTACCGTCCTTACCCGCCAGAAACGTGGCCCAGCCGTGGTCCGCTGTTGGGATCTCGACCACGTCGCGACGACTGACAAGTGGCAACTTCTCCGCGACGCCTCTCCTTTGGCCAAGCGGCTCGCGGGGGAACTGGCCGACAAGTCGCGGGGCACCGTTGTTGTCTGGGAAAAACTCGACCGGCTGACCGCGGGGAACCGAACCGAAGACGACGCGGCCGAAGACGCCTTTCTGCGCCGGGCGGAACAAGTCCGGGACCATTTTGCCGCCGTGTTCCATCGGCTGATGGAAGGGGCGAAAGGCGTGAAGTTCCACCTCAACGGCCGCCGCATCGCCCCTTGGGATCCCTTTCTCGCGGACGAACCGGCGACGCGGTCGCTTCCCGTCGAAAAGCTGTCCCTCCAAGGTCACCGCATCACCATCCACCCGTTCGTCCTGCCCCATCTGTCCAAGGTCGATGCCGCCACCCACCGAGTGGCCGCCGGGCTGCGCGGCTGGAACGCCCACCAAGGATTCTACATTTACCGCAACCGTCGCCTGCTCGTGGCGGGCGATTGGCTGGGGCTCAAGGGCTGGCGGCAGGAGGAACACTACAAGCTGGCCCGCATCCGGGTGGACCTTCCCAACGCTCTGGACCACGAGTGGGAGATCGACGTGACCAAATCCCGAGCTCGCGCACCTGAGGCGCTGCGGGAGGAGTTGGTCCGTATTGGGGAATGCACCCGCAAGCTGGCCAAACAGGTCTATTCCTACCGGGGCGCAAAACTCATTCCGGTCGAAGGCCGAGAACGCGTTTTCCTCTGGGAACAGGTCTCGCACCACGATCGTGTCTCCTACCGGCTGAACCGCGATCATCCGCTTCTGCAACAGGTCCGCGCCGCTTCGTCCGACGTTCCCAAACTCAGCGCGTTGTTTCGGCTCATTGAAGAAACGGTGCCTGTTCCCCTCATCACCATTACGGACCGGGAAAAACCAGATCAGACGGTTGGGCACTTCGAGACAGCAAAAGAGGGGGAGACGTTGGAAGTCATGCGGCAAGTGTTTGCAGCGCTTCGGGCCGGCGGATTCTCCCGGGAAGACGCCGTGTCGAGATTGGGGAGCATGGAGCCGTTTCCGCGCTTCCCGCAGCTTCTTCAAACCATCGCAGAGGAGGAAAAAACATGAGCGACGCTTTCGATACGGCCCGTGCCCTTGCGGTGACGTTGTTAAATCGTGAACCGATTCGGACGCCGGAGGTGATCCGGGCACAGGTCGCCAAAGCCGTATCGATTACTCCGGGTCTTACAGCATCCGATGCAGATGCGCTAGTCGCACAGCTCATGCACGAAGCCAACGTCCATGTTCCCGATGCGACGCTGATGGATGATCCGACAGACCACATCGAATGGCTTCCGACCAAACGTGGTAGCGTCGAGTGGAAGTTTTGGAACCGATACAAGGCATTCTTGGAGCAGGAGAAAAAGCTTCCTGAGCCGGTTGTCAGCGCCCTCGGAAAGCTCACCGACGAAATTCTCGCCAAGTTGGAAGATCCTGAACGCCCTCCGAAGTGGGATTGTCGCGGAATGGTGGTTGGAAGTGTTCAGTCGGGAAAAACAGCCAACTACTGTGGCTTGATCTGTAAGGCGATCGATGCCGGATACCGTCTCATCGTTGTGTTGGCGGGTATGCACAACAACCTGCGTAGCCAGACTCAATACCGTCTGGACGAAGGCGTGCTTGGCCGAGACAGCCAGAAAGACCGTAGTCTGAATCAAGCGAACAGCCTGATTGGCGTAGGCAAGCTCTTCACGGAGCTGCTGCACGTCACCACTTTGACCAGCAGTTTGGAGGATGGCGACTTTCGAGCCCCGAAGGCTGATACCAGCGTCGATATCGGCGGCCAGCCTGTCGTTCTGGTCATCAAGAAGAACGGGAGCGTGCTGAAGAACCTCCTCAAATGGGTTCTGCATGTTCGAGGCGAAGAAGTGCCCGGCGAAAACCGGAAGGTGATTCGAGGGGTGCCGCTGTTGGTGATCGACGACGAGGCCGACAACGCCTCCATTAATACCAAGGACAAGAAGAACGGGCAGCCAGACCAGAATGATGTGACGGCGATCAACGGCCGCATCCGCGAACTGCTGGATGCTTTCGAGAAAAGCGCCTACGTCGGCTACACCGCGACTCCGTTCGCCAACATCTTCATCAACCCTGACGCTGAGACTCCGAAACACGGCGAGGACCTGTTTCCTCGGAGTTTCATTCTCAACGTCTCTCCGCCTTCGAACTATGTCAGTCCCGCCCGCGTTTTTGGACTCGATGGCGACGCCGACGCCGGAATAGAGCCGAAGGAAGGACTGCCTCTGTGCCAAGTCGTGGTTGATCATCAAACTGTTTTTCCGCCTAAGCACAAAAAGGACTTGGTCATCAAAGAACTGCCCGACTCATTGAAACGGGCCTTGTTTAGCTTCGTCTTGGTGTGTGCCGCCCGTAGAGCCAGAGGGCAGAAGGACTCGCACAATTCTATGCTTGTTCACGTCACGCGGTTCATCGACGTCCAGCATCAGGTTGCTCAGCTTGTCCAACAGCTTGTCGATTCGGTTCGCCGGCGGATTGAACTCGGAGAGGGCGAACGCCAGCCAACTCTGCTCAGCCAGATGAAGAAGCTCTGGGAAGATGAATTCGTGCCCAAGAGCGAACGGATTCGGCAGCTGTCTACGGATGAGAATTTGCCTCTCGTGACTTGGAACCAAGTGGCGGACGAGCTGCCGGAAGCAGTGGCTAGAATCGAAGTTAAAGAGATCAACGGGCACGCAACCGACGCTCTGGACTACGTTGCACACAGGCAAGGGATCAATGTGGTTGCGGTCGGAGGAGACAAACTTTCGCGGGGCCTCACGTTGGAAGGACTTTCCGTCAGCTACTTCCTCCGGGCTTCGCAGATGTATGACACCCTGATGCAGATGGGCCGATGGTTCGGCTACCGCCCTGGGTATTTGGATCTGTGCCGACTCTTCACTACTGAGGACCTGCGGCGCTGGTATCGGCACATCGCCTTGGCCGAGGTGGAGTTACGTCGGGAGTTTGACCGCATGAAAACGGCTGGGCTTACCCCAAAGCGATATGGTTTGCGGGTGCGTGAACATCCCGGTGGCTTGCTGGTCACGGCGTTAAACAAAATGACCCACGCGCGGACCCAACGGCTCTCCTACGCGGGACAACTGGTTCAGACTGCCCACTTCGTCACCGCAGCCCCCACGGTCCGGAACAACATAGAGGTGGTGAAACGGTTTCTCGAGGGACTGGGCGGGAACCTCGCCGCGGCGCAACGCGATACGGCTTGGCTTTGGAAAGATGTTTCTCCGGGAATGCTGTTGAATGACTTGATGCGGGACTTCGCCGTGGCGTCGGAGGGTTGGCGTTTGCAGAAGCCCGAGCTGATGGAATTCATCCGCTGTCAGGCAGCCGCCGGGGAGCTGACGAACTGGACGGTGGCACTGGTGAATACTGCTGGGAAGGTAGGAACTTACCCTCTGGCTGATTGTGCGGCAGGTGTCGCGGAACGAAAACCCGAGGAAGGGACTTGGGAGCCGGGCGAGGTTCCGAAATTGTATGCTGCCCGAAATGCCAACATTCAAAGTCCGGCCCACCAGGCGCTTGACCTTAAGGAGATGGTCTTGGACGAAACGATGCTGACCGAGTTGTTGGCCAAGCGGGTTGATGTGTTTGGGGGCCCGCTCTTCAACGCCGAAGAAGAAGCGGCGCTGAAGCGTGGATGCGTCGAAAGGATCACGTTGGCTGAGGCTGCGGCATGTCTTAGCAAATTGCGTAAACCGCCAAGTGAGGAAGACGCCGGAAAGATTCGCATCAACGGGGAAGCGGCTCGGCAGCTTCGTCCGAAGACGCATGGATTGCTTCTCATCTACCCGGTTGTGCCGACCGACGGGCGATGGCCCGCGACCGAGCCTTTTATGGGCTTGGCCTTCAGCTTCCCATCCAGCCATACCGCCCGATCAGTCGACTACAAGGTGAACAAGATCTGGCAGTCAACCTTCCCAGACGACGACCAAGATGAGGATTGAGGCGCTCTGGCAGGCTTTGGAGGAGGACGCGCTGGCGGGCCTATCTGGCTCCTCGGGGTGGTTGTTGCGGCTTGCCCGTCCGAATCCTGATTGCCCGCTCTTCGTCGGGTTGGAACTGGCTTCGCGGCGTCGGGCCGTGTTGCTGCGGTTGTCGGCGGAGTGGGTGCCGGCCCGGCGGCGTTGGCCCCGGTGTCGCGGGTTGGAGGCGGTGGCGGTGCGGATCGGGCACGAGACCCATTTCGGCGTGGTTCTCAAGGAGCCGCGTTTCGCCGATGTCTTCACTGCATTGGCGGAGGATCTGGCCCGCCGTGTTGCCGCCGCCGCCGATGCGGCCGAACAGGCTCGGGTCTTCCTCGGGCAGCTGGCCCGGTGGCAGAAATTCCTCTCGGCCTCACACGACGGGCTGGGCGAGGATGAACAACGCGGGCTGTGGGGTGAACTGCACTTTCTCCGGACGCATCTCCTGACCGGACTCGGCGCGGATGCGATGGCGGGCTGGAAAGGCGGGGAGAAGGCCCACCAAGATTTCCAGTTTGAAACCGGTGCGGCGGAGGTGAAGACCACCCTGGCCAAGCGGCCGCAGGTCGTCCGGATCACCAGCGAGCGGCAACTGGACTCGTCCGGCTGGCGGGCGTTGTTCCTGCATGTCGTCGCCCTGGAAACGCGGGACGGTGGCGGTGAGACATTGCCCGCCTTGGTGGCGTCGCTCCGCTCAACTCTGGCCGGAGAAGCGGCGGCTCGGGAGACGCTCGAGGACGGGTTGCTGGCCTACGGGTATCTCGACGCCCATGCGGGGCGCTACGCCGAGCGCGGCTACCTCGTCCGCTCCGAGGCGACCTTCCACGTTCGGCGCGGTTTTCCTCGCCTGGTGGAGAAAGGTCTTCCCACCGGAGTCGGCGAGGTGAGCTACGGGCTCTCCTTGGCCGCAGTGGAACCGTTCGTCATCGCAACCGGGACCGCCGTAACCCGGCTGGCCCCTTCTTCCCCCCGATCAAAACCCCGGAACTGATATGCCCGATCCCTTGAGCGCCCTCGAACAATTCGCCCAGGACCTGCACCAGGAGGTGTTGGCCAAGGCGGGAGACGCGGAGAATCCGCAGTTGCGGGAAGACGCCTTTACTGAGGCGGTGCTGGAACGCTTGGCCGAGCACAATGACGTGAGCGGGGCGGAGGTGTGCTACCACAGTGCCCAAGGCCGGGGGAAACTGCCGGCAGCGAAGCTCAACGGTTGGGCAATGTCGGGTGATGGGGCCACGCTGGATCTCTTTGTGGCGCTCTATCACGGCGAAGGCCGGGTCGAGAACGTGCCGAAGAGCGAGGTAAACGATCACTTCAAGCGGCTACGCGGCTTTCTGCGCCGCGCAAGGGAAGGGTTTCATTCCAAGCTGGAGGAGTCGGATGACGTCTTCGAGGCAGCCCGGAGAATTCATGAAGCGACCGACAGCTTGGCGACGGTCCGGCTGTTCTTCCTAACGGACGGAGTGGTGAAAGCCACAGGAATCGAGGAGGAGACCGTTCCGGGCGTGGAGCTGCGCTACGAGCTGTGGGACGTGGAGAAGCTCAGCCGGCTCCGGGTGGGACAGCGCGAAGTCATCGAGCTGGATTTTGCCAAGGACCACGGCGGCGCGGTGCCCTGTCTCGCAACCAAGGACGGCACCGGTGAATACACCACATTTCTCGCGTTCCTGCCGGCGCCTCTCCTAGCCGAAATCTACGGCAAACACGGCCAGCGGTTGTTGGAGCGGAACGTTCGGGCCTTTCTCCAAGCCAAAGGCAAGGTTAACAAGGGCCTTCAGCAGACCCTGAAGGATGAGCCGCACCGGTTCCTGGCCTACAACAACGGGCTTTGCTGCACGGCGGCCGAGGTGCGGACTGAGGATGCCGGGCGGGGGCACGCGCGGTTGTTGTGGGTGAAGGATTTCCAAATCGTCAATGGGGGCCAGACCACGGCCTCCATCTTCCACGCA
>JBIIUN010000179.1:0-9231 GCA_044339945.1 Kapaibacterium sp. (SeqCode) | reverse complement strand
GTAGGTCGCGACGCTGATTGCCTCGGATTCGCTCAGGCCGGAACCCGGCATGCGACCGCCTGGACGGTGCTTCAGCGGGTCGCGAAGGAAACGGACCAATTCGCCGGCCGGATACTTCTCGGCGAGCTTGCCGAGCGGGACCGACTTGGCGACCGCGCGGGCGAAGGCGTCATCGGGGACATCGGTCCGGGCTTCCAGCGGGGCATGGCAGGCGACGCAACCCAGTTCGTGATACAGCGCTTTGCCGGCTTCCGCGCGGGCGGGATCGGCGCTCACGCCGGCGGCCGGCCCGGCGGGCGCGATGGACACCAGATAGTGGGTGAGGGCGTCAACGGTCTCGGCGCGTTGGGCGGCGGGAATGGCGTGCAGCAGGTGCGGCATGCCGGTGCCGGGCTTCTGGGCGATAGGATCGGCCAGCCACTGCTTCAGCCATTGGGGGCTCAGGCGCAGGCCGTCGGTGCCGAGTTTGGGTCCACCCCGGGAGTTCAGCCGACTATGGACTTCGGAAGTCGTGGTGTGGCAGGCCACGCAGTTGAGTTCGCCGAGGAGGATTTCGCCTTCGTCCACGTCCGGCGCGAGCGGGGCGGGGTGCAGGAAACCTTCGGCCTGCGTCGGGAATAACGACAGCAGCGTGGCGGCGACGGCGACGGGCAAGAACCGATTCCAAGGCATGGCCGCAAGGCGACGAAGTGGCATGGGCCGAGTATTCAATGACTCGCCCCGTGTGGCCAATCGCCAAATGGCGGTTGGTCAGCAAAATGTTGCGGGGCCGGCCAGCAGTGCCGGGGCGGGTCAGGTGTTGAGCACCTTCAGGGCTTTCTTGCTGTCGTTGGTCCGGAGGACCAGCAGGCCCGTCTTGGCGTTCGGGGCGGTGGCGCAGTAGGCGTATTCGATGTTCACCTTCGCGGCGGCGAGCTTCTTCGCGATGTTGGCCAGCGAGCCGGGCTTGTTGTCGCCGGGCACCAGCAGGATGTCGCTTTCCACGACCATCGCTCCGCGTTTCTCGAAGACGGCGACCGCCTTGTGCGGGTCGTCCACGACCATGCGGACGACCGAATGGTCCACTGTGTCGCTCGTGGAGAAGGCCTGGATGTTGATCTTGGCCTCGGCCAATGCCTCGCATACGCGGGCCAGGGTGCCGGGGCGATTGTCGAGGAACAGGGCGAGCTGGGTGGCAAGATGCACGGACGTTCTGTGCCGCCATCCGGCACCGAAGGCGAGCCGGGAGTTTTCCAAGCGCGCCGTCGGACTGCCGACCGGCGCCTTGCCCGCAACTGCCGGCAGCACCGTCAGGCGCTTACTTCACCATGACGACTTCCGCGTCGCCGGATTCGGCGGTCGGCGTGGCCGGGGCCGGCGTGGTTTCGCGGTTGGGAGCCACCGGGGTCTCCTCGCGGTCGGCAACGGCGGCGTGGAGCGGCCGGGCAGGGGACTCCGTCCGGCTTTCCGGGGCGCCCTCGGCCTTGTTGAACTTCACGCTCACGATCCGGCTGACGCCCTGTTCCTGCATGGTCACGCCGTAGAGCACGTTGGCCATCGAGATGGTGCGCTTGTTGTGCGTGATGACGACGAACTGGCTCTGCTCCAGGAAGCGGTGCAGCACCTTCACGAAGCGGTTGATGTTCGACTCGTCGAGCGGCGCGTCCAACTCGTCCAGCACGCAGAACGGCGAGGGCTTCACCTGGTAGATGGAGAACAGCAGCGCCACGGCCGTCATCGTCTGTTCGCCGCCGGACAGCAGCGTGATGCTCTGGAGCTGTTTGCCGGGCGGCCGGGCGTAGATGTCGATGCCGGCTTCCAGCGGATCCTCGCCCTCGACGAGCGTGATGTCGGCCTTACCGCCGCCGAACAGCTCGACGAACATCGCCCGGAAGTTGTCGCGGATCTTCTCGAAGGTCTCGACGAACATCGTCTTCGTCTCGCCGTTGATCTTGCCGATGATGTCCATCAGCTCGGACTTGGCCTTAACGAGATCCTCGTATTGGGTGTTGAGGAAGTTGTAGCGCTGCTCGGTCTCCTCGTATTCTTCGATGGCCACGAGGTTCACCGGGCCGATCTCGTCCACCCGCTTCTGGAGGGCGGCGACCTGGAGCTGCACCGCGTCCCAGTCGGTCGTCAGGCCGGCGGAAGCCATCTCGTCCAACGAGACGGTCTCCACCTTGGCCGGGCCTTCGTCGGCGAAGGTGATCTTGATGCCTTCGCCGCGGATGTCCTCGAGGCTGACCTGATACTTGGACTGGATGCGTTCGCGCAGGTTCTGCACGGACATCGTCTTCTGGGCGACCTCGACTTCCAGCGTGCCCCGGCGGCTCTGGAGCGTGTTCAACTGCCCGCGGCGTTCGCGCAATTGCTCCTCGCGGGCGTGGATTTCGCCTTCCTGGAAACGCTTCTCCTCGAACAGGTGGGCAATCTGACCGGACAACGTCTCGCGTTCCTGCGTCAGGCGTTCGATCTCACGCTGGCTCTGCGCGATGCCGGCCTCGAAGTTGCCTCGACGATCCCCGAAGGCGCCCATCTCCGCGGTCAGGCGGTCGATCAGCGCGGTGAGTTCGCGGATGCGGTTTTCGAGGGGCGGTCCTTGGCGCCCATGGCTGGCGAGGAGTTGTTCCTCGGTGGCGAGGGAAACGCGGGCCTCCGACACGGCGGCGTTGGCGGAATCGCGATGGGTGCGGAGTTCCTCCAGTTCGGAAGTCAGTTGGGCGACAAAGGCGGTCGCGTCCTGTTCCGCCGCCTCGGAATCGGTGACCTGCGCGGCCAGCCGGTTGCGCTTGTCGATGCCTTCGGCCTCGTGGGCGCTGAGGCTGTCGAGCTCGTAGGTCACCGTCTCCAGCTTGTGACTGAGCGTGCGCTTGGAATTTTCGAGGGCGCGGAATTCACCCTCGCGGGAAGCGATGGCGACCTCGACCTGGCGGAGTTCAGTGCGGGCTTCTTCCAGGCTCGCCTGCAACGTGGTCTGCTCCGACTGGAGGGCGCCCTTCTGGCGGCTGGCCTCGCTGACCTGCTCGCCCAACGCGGCGAGTTCGCCCTGGAGTTCGGCGATCTGGTTCTTGCGGCCAAGGATGCTGGCCGGCGCCTTCCCCGAACTGCCACCCGAACCGCCGGTGAAAACCCCGGACCGGGTGAGAAGGTCGCCAGCCAGCGTCACGTAGTCGAACGCTCCCTGGGTCTCACGGAAGGCGGTGGTCGCAATCGCGAGGTCGGGAACGATTCGAAAGCTGCCCAGCAGCGCCTGCACGAGCGGCGCCACCTCGGGCGACGACTCGGTGACGCTGAGCGCGGAAATTCCTGCGGTGCCCTCGGGCGCCGTGCTTTCGGCGACGGGCCGGGCGGCCGTGATCAGGCCCAGGCTCGCAATGCTGGCGCGGCCCTTCTTGTTGGCGCTGAGTTCGGCAATGATCGTCGTGGCGGCTTCCGGCTGCTCGGTGAGGACCAGTTGCAGGTGGTGGCCCAGGGCCGCTTCGACGGCGAGGACGTAGTCGGAAGGCACCCGGATATTGTCGGCGAGCGAACCGAGGACGTCCTGCGACTGCTTCAAGGCGGCCAGGGTGCCGGCGCTGAAGCCTTCGTGCTGGATGTCGAGCTGTTCGAGCACCGTGAGCCGGCTGCGTTTCTCGGCCTGCTGCCGGACCACCGCGTCGAGCGCGTGCTGGGCGGCGTGGATCTCCTGCTGGATTTCACGAAGGCGGGCCTGGCGTTCCTCCAACGTGCCGCGGCTGGTGGCGACGTGGAGTTTCTCGGTCTCAACCTGGAGCTTGAACTCGTCGAGCCGGGCATCGAGGCGGATGTTTTCCTCGGTTAGCGAAGCCCGTTCGGCGTGCAGCTTTTCCAGGCGGACGATGTTGCCCTGCTTCTGGAGGTCGAGCTGGTTGATCTCGTTCCGCGCGCGGCTGACCTGCTGGGCGGCACTGAAGGCCTGCGACTGGGCCACCCGCAGCGACTCCTGTTTCTGGAACACCTCACGCTCAACCGCGCTCAGCGCCTGCTGCTTTTCGGCCAACGCCGACCGCAGGGACTGCACGCGCTCCTGCGACTCGGCGAGCTTGGCCTGGACCAGTTCCAACTCCTGCTCGGCGATACTGCGCCGCTCCTCGGACTGCGTGATGTCGTGCAGGGCGCGCTCATTCTGCGACGTCAGCTCCTGGAGGCGCTGTTCGTTGAACTCGATCTTGTTCTGGTGCCGGTCCACCTCGGCCTTCAGCTCCAGGCCGCGTTGTTGCTGGAGCGAAATGTTCTGGTCGAGCTCCGACAACTGGGTGCGGAGCAGCAAGATTTCGTCCTCCAGGCGCAGGACGGTTTCCTGGCCGACTTCCAAGTCGAGCCGCGCCCGGCCGAGCTCGGATTCGCGGCTCTGGATCTCCTCCTGCAACACGTCGAACTGATGCCGGGCGAGCTGCGTTTCGAGGCTCTGCAACTCCGCCGCAATGGCCTTGAAACGCCGCGCCTTGCCGGCCTGCCGTTGGAGCGAGCCGATCTGGCGTTTGACCTCCTTGATGGTGTCCTCGACCCGCAGGAGGTTCTGCTCGGTGTTCTCGAGTTTCCGCAGCGCCTCTTTCTTCTGCTGCTTGAACTTGGTGATGCCCGCCGCCTCCTCGAAGACCAGCCGCCGGTCGTCGGGCTTGCTGGAAAGGATCTGCGTGATGTTGCCCTGGGCCATGACCGAGTAGCTGGCCTTGCCCATGCCGGTCCCGGCGAAGAGCTGCTGGATGTCGCGTAGGCGGCAGCCGGTCTTGTTGATGAAATACTCCGACCCACCGTCGCGGAACACCCGCCGGGTGATCGTCACCTCGTTGTATTCCACGTCGATGCCCGCGGCCCGCAGATGATCGGCATCCACGTCACCGATGGTGATGCTCACCTCGGCCATGCCGAGCGCCTTGCGGGTGTCGGTGCCGTTGAAGATCACGTCGGCCATCTCGCCGCCGCGGAGGGCCTTGGCGGACTGTTCGCCCAGCACCCAGCGGATCGCGTCCGACACGTTCGACTTGCCGCAGCCGTTGGGCCCGACGATGGCCGTCATGCCGGGCTGGAAGTTCAGCGACGTCTTGTCGGCAAACGACTTGAACCCGAGCGCGGTGAGGTTTTTGAGATACATCGCGGACTGGATTGAAGGAATCCGCCCGGCGGCCGGCAAGGTGAAACCCACAACTAATGGGGGTAAGTTATTCACAATGCCGCAAGATGTGGGGCGGTGAATCCTAAGGGGACAACAGATTTGCGCCAGGCTGGCACGAATGAGATTTGGGTCGCTGACTTGGCGTTCGGCGATTGCCGGCACCTGCCTTGGTTCGGATGGGGGGCGTCGGGCTGAAACATCGACGCAACGCTTCGGCCGGTCGGCCAAGGATACGGCCTACTTCGGCGCTTCCCACGCTTCCAGGGCGTGGCCGGGCGCGATGTGCATGAACCCGGTGTCGTCCGCGGTGAAACGCATCCAGTTGCGCGGGGCGGGCACGCTCACCCGCAGGCGTTCGCGGCGGACTTCGCCGGGCCGCGGGTTGGCCGCCCAAAAGGTGATCGTCCGGTCGCCGGAACTCGCCACGACTTCCCCCGCCGCGGAAACCGCCAGCGCGGTGACGGCGCCGGATTGCGCCCGCCACGATTCGCCCGGCAGTTCGCGGCGGGTGCTCACGTCAAACACCCGGACGTGGCCGTCCTCGTTGCCCACGAAGAGCCGCCGGCCGTCGGGATGAAACGCGACCGCCGTGTCGTAGTCTTCCGCGTCGCCGAGGGAAACGAAGCCGCCGTTGAGATTGCCGGCCGGATACAGGCGAACCCGGCGCCCGATGAGTCCGGTGACTGCGACGAGGCGTCCGTCCGGCGAAAGGTCCATGCAATTGACCGCGCTGGCGCCGTAAAGCATCCGCTGGTCTTCGGTCCCGGCGGTGGTTTGGTCCGCCAAGTTCACGCGCAGCAGCTTGCCGGGAATCAGGCCGACCACGGTTTGTTCATCCGCGGAAAGGGCGCCGCGGACCACGAAACCGAAACCTGGAAAGGACGGGATGCCGTTCACCCGCCAGTGTGGCTGTGGCGCTTCGCCGCGTTCCCCCGGCGGGCTCCAGCGGATGATTTCGCCGGTGTCGAAATGCCGGGTCACGGCGCTGCCGTCCCGCAGGATGGCCAGCGGCTGATGCATTGCCGCCAGCGGCAGAGTCCGCCGGTTCAGGCGGTCCCAGAGCCAGGTGTGGTTCATCGGCGCCCGGTAGAGGGCAAACCGGCCGTCCGCGGACATCGCGGGGTGTTCCCAGTGATTCCAGCTCCACACCCCGCCGACGCGGTGGTCCGTCACGGCCGGGCGGGCGGGCCAGGCCCGCAGCGTGCCGTCGTCACTCACGCTGGCCAGCAGTCCGGAATCCGGGATGTAGGCCAGGTCGCGGAGACGTTCGCCATGGCCCAGGCGAAACTGGACCTGGCCGGCCAGCGCGGAGCGGGTGAGCAGGTTGGCCGGCGGAACCCTTGGTCCGGAGTCCGGCACGGGCTGGCCTTCGTTGCCAAACGTTTCGTCGTCGTAGGTCCGGACGTCCGGCGTCGGTTGCAGGAACCGGAACAACTGCAGCGGCGAGTCGTCGGTGGCCACCGCGAGCGCGGGTTCCTTGGGCGAGAACTCGAGGTCGTGGACCAAGGCCGCGGCCTCGTGGTGGAACACGGACCGGCCATCGGCGAGGTCGAAGACCGACACGGTCCGGGGCACGCCGGTCTGCCGGGCGGTCGCGACGCCCAGGTGCTTGCCGTCCGGCGAAAACGCCATGAGGCCCGGCGAGATGTTCGTCTGCCTCAGTTCAAGCTCCGGCCGCCATTGCGGCGCGCTGGCCGAACCCAGGGCGGCGGCCGGAAAAATTTCGACCTGATCACCCCGGCGAAGTTGGCGAACCCAAGCGAGCCGGGTCCGGTCCGCCGACACGGCGACCGGCGCGAGGATTTCGCGGGGCAGGGGGGTGGCGCGCCCGGTGGCAAGGTCATAGACGCCGCCCGCCGCGCCGTTTTCGCCGCCCCAGACGGAGTTGCCCGCAAAGAGCACCCGCTGGTTGTCCAGCCACTCAGCGCCGACGTGCCGGCGGCCGGCGAAGAAACGCAGCGTCCCGGAATCGGTCTCGCCGACCAGCAGAACGTCGCCGTCGGCGCAGAGGAAATGCCGGCCGTCCGGCGCGAAGGCGAGGTGGTGGAAGCCCCGCTCCAGCACCTCCGGGTCATTGATCGGCGGCACCGGCGGCACCGTGGGGCCGGTTTCCTGGGCCCCGTTGGCGGGGTCGACCCAGCGGATCACCCGGTCGGCGGTCAGCACCGCCAGGCGGCCCCGATTGGGTTCCCAGGCCACGCAGCGGGGCTCCGAGGATTCGAAGATGACCCGGCGGGTCTCGTCGCCGCGGCACAGCCAGCGGAGCAGCCGCCATTCGAAGCCGCGGCGGGACGCATCGAGCGATTCCAGCAGGCGTTGGGCATGGCTGAAGTCGCCCTGCTGCCGCATCGCCAAAGCGTGGGCGAGCGTCGCGAAGTAGGCGGTGTCCTTGGCCTTGTCCTCGGCGGCCTGGGCCTCGCCGGCGCGGAACTCCGCCAGGCGCCGCGCGCCTTCCGCCGCCTGCCATTGCCAGAACACGCCGCTGAGACCCAGTCCGACCGTGAACAGCATCAGCACCACGAGCAGCGCCACCAGCGGCCGCCGGCGGCTCCAGCGCCACAGGCGTTCCGGTCCGGACACCGGCCGCGCGAGGATCGGTTGTCCGCTCAGCAGCCGGTCAAATTCCTCGGCCACTTCCAGGCTGGAGGCGTAGCGGCGTTCCGGGTCCCGTTCGAGGCACTTCAGGCACAGCGTGGTCCAGTCGGGCGGCAGCGCCGGGTTCAACGTCGCGGGGGAAGGGATCTCGGCCGTGGAAATCTGGGTCAGCACCTCGAAGGCGGTGGCCCCGACATACGGCGCCCGGCCCGTCAGGAGGTGAAAGAGGACCGCCCCCAGGCCGTAAACGTCCGCCGCCACCGCCGCCGCCCTTGCCCCGTCGCGGGCGACTTCCGGCGCCAGGTAGGCCGGGGTGCCCAGGGCCTGGCCGGACAGCGTGAGCGTGGCGTCCACGTCGGACCGCAGGGCGATGCCGAAATCCGCGACCAATGGGCTGCCGTCGCGGTCCAGCAGGATGTTGGACGGCTTGAGGTCACGGTGCAGGATGCCGTGCTGGTGCGCGTGATGCACCCCGCGGGCGATGCCGGTAAACAGCTCCGCCAGCCGCCGGAGGCGGGCCTTGAGGTCCGCGCGGGTGGCCGGGCTGGGAAGGCGGAATTCCGCGAGCCGGTCCGCCAGCGAGCCGCCTTCGGCCAGCTTCATGGTGAACCACGGCCGGCCGTCCACCTCGCCGACGTCGTAAACCGGGATGATGTTCGGGTGTTCCAGCGTCGCCGCCAGCTCGGCCTCCTGCCGCAGCCGTTCAATGCCGTCCTGGGCACCGCCGGCGGTCGCGTGGACGATCTTGAGGGCGACCAGCCGGTTCAACCCGCGGTGCCGGGCGCGGTAGACGATGCCCATGCCGCCGCGGGACAGCTCCTCCATCAGCTCATAACCGGCGAGGCCCGCCCCTGCGCTGGCCGCGCCGGGGCTGCCCAACGCGCCGGCCAGGCTGTCGGCCATGCAACTCGCACACAGCCCATGCGTGTCGTCCGGCGCGAGGGCGCGCTGGCAACTGACACAGGTGGCGGTGTTCATGGGCGGGAAGGTAAGGCAGTTCGTCGCGGCGAGGAAACTGCGGGATTCAGCGACGAAGCCGGGATTGAATCAGCAGGCAGGAAAGCAGGCAGGCGGCGGAGGGAGCGGCGAGGCCACCTCTGGGAACCACCCCGGGCGCCTCCCTCGCCCTGCGAGGCACGAGCGGGGAGAGGGTGGGGGAGAGGGGCAGGCCAGCACGCAAGGGCGCCACCTCTCCCCGGCCCTCTCCCCCATCGGATGGCGGAGAGGGAGTCCACGGGGCGAGTTTCCGGGGTAGTGCCCGGATGCGCCCGGGGGCCGGGCTCCGAACCGACGGGTTCATCGCTGGCGGCCGGGAGGGCGGGCATTCCTGCCCGCCCCCGAGCGCCTGGGCGCGAGCCGTGGGCTTCCCCGGCTGCTCCGTTCCGGACCGCGCGGCGGACTGGAAAGTCCGCGCTCCCGGCAGCCCGGCGCCTGCACCTCACGCGCGGCGGCGGGCGCGCCACCAGGTGGCGCCGGCGAGGGCGGCGAGGCCGAGCCCGGCGGCCCAGGTGCCGGCTTCGGGG
>JBIIUN010000178.1:0-9244 GCA_044339945.1 Kapaibacterium sp. (SeqCode) | reverse complement strand
TGCCCTGGCTCGATCGGCAGATGAAGGCCCTGAACGAACAATTCACCCGGGCCACCCGTTGGCTGGGCGGCCCCTTCAAACGATTGCGTGACTGGCTCGACTCGGTCTTCGCTCCCAAGACAACCCCGTTGCCGAAGGCCGGCAATTGGTCGCTGAACGTCGCCGCCTTGGTGGAGTTCCTGATGTGGCTGCTCGTGGTGGTCGTCGCGGCGGTCCTGCTCTGGTTTGCCTTCCGGATCTGGCGGCCGCGGGCACCCGCCGTTGAGGCCGTTCCCACCGGCACCGTGGTGCCGGATTTGCGGGCGGAGTTCGTGGCCGCCGACCAGTTGCCGGAGGACGAGTGGATCACGCTGGCGAACCGGCTGATGGACGAAGGCGACTTCCGCCTGGCCCTGCGCGCGTATTACCTCGCCGCGTTGGCCCACCTGGCCCGGCGTGAGTTCATCCGCCTGGCCAAGTTCAAGTCCAACCACGACTACGCTGGCGAACTGCGGCGGCGCGCCCGGGCCCGCCCGGAGGTGGTCGCGCTGTTCGGCGGCGCGGTGCGGGAGTTCGACCGGGTCTGGTATGGCAGCCACGAGATCACGCCGGAAGGCATGGTCGCGTTTGCCACGCAGGTGGAGGAGCTGCGACGCGCATGAACCGCCTGCTTCCCCGCGGCGTGCTGCTGCTCGTCGGCCTCGGCCTGGCCTTCGCGGTCTGGCGGCTGCTCGACCTGCGCTTCAGCACGGGCGACGTCTACCCGCCGTCGTCCACGTTCCGGGCCGATCCGCTGGGCGCCCGGGCCTATTTCGACGGCCTGTCCCGCCTGCCGGGCCGACAGGTCAGCCGGTTGCTCGAACCGGTCCGCCGCCTCGGCAACGGCGCGAAGACCACGCTGTTCCTGCTCGGCTGCGACCCGCAGGACACCGAATGGCTGAACTCACGCAATGCCGGCGAGCTGGATGATTTCCTCGCGCAGGGCGGCCGCATCGTCATCACGCTCGACGAGCGCCAGGCGGCCGATTTGTTCCCGGGCACAAACTCCTTCACCGCGCCCGCCGTCGCGCCGGGAACCACGAACGCGTGGCAACCGCGCCGCTTCACCCTGGCCAACCACTGGCACTTCGGCCTCGCCGCCGCACCCACGACCACCGCCGGCGAGACGCTGACCAACTCCTACGCGGTTCCCGCGACAGCAGCCGCGCCGGCCGGGCTGCCCCGCGAGCTGCGCTGGCATTCCGCGTTGCGGCTTGCCCCGCTCGGCACGAATTGGACGGCGCTCTACGCCGATGCCCACGGTCCGGTGCTCGCCGCCAAGGCGGTAGGTCCCGGCTCGCTCATCGTGGCGACGGGAGCACGGTTCCACGGCAACGCCGCACTGCGGGAAGAGCGCGAGACGGCCCTGCTCGCGTGGCTGCCGGGGCCGTCCACCCGGCTGGTGTTCGACGAAACTCATCTCGGCACCGAGCTCAATCCCGGGATCATGACGCTGGCCCGACGTTACCGGCTCCACGGCCTCGGCCTCGGGCTGCTGCTGCTGGCGGCGCTGGTCATCTGGCAGCAGGCCTCCACGCTGGTTCCCCGACGTCCTATTTCCGCGGAGGCCGCTGAACCAATCGCGGCCCATGCGGCGGTCGACGGCTTCGTGAACCTGCTCCGCCGCGCCGTGCCCGCTTCCGAACTGGCCGCCCACTGTTTCCAGGCCTGGCGCGAATCCGCCGGCCGCACCCGCCCCGACCTCGCGCCGCGGGTCACCGCGATGCAGGACCTCGTCAACTTGGAGAACGCGCGGCCGCCCAAGGAACGCAATCCCGTCGAAGTCTATCGCCGCCTCACCGAAATCCTGAACCGCCGCTGATTTCCCATGGATGTTTCCCTCGATCACCTGAAGGACCTGCTCGTCTCCGCCCGCCGCGAGATCGGCAAGGTCATCATCGGCCAGCAACCCGTCGTGGACCTCACGCTGGTCGCCATCGCCACCAACCAGCATGCGCTCATCGAGGGCGTGCCCGGGGTCGCGAAAACGTTGCTCGTCCGCACGCTCGCCGCGGTCCTCGGCTGCGACTTCGGCCGGATCCAGTTCACGCCCGACCTGATGCCCGCCGACATCACCGGCACCCACGTCTTCAACCTCGCCCGCAACGAGTTCACCCTCGTGAAGGGACCCGTCTTCACCACGTTCCTGCTCGCGGACGAAATCAACCGTGCGCCCGCGAAGACTCAGTCCGCCCTACTCCAGGCCATGCAGGAACGGACGGTGACCATCGACCGCGACACGCACGCGCTCCCGAAGAACTTCACGGTCTTCGCCACCCAGAATCCCATCGAGAGCGAGGGCACCTACCCGTTGCCGGAGGCGCAGCGCGATCGCTTCCTGCTCAAGATCGTGATGCCGTGTCCGGACCGCGACGACGAACTGACGCTCGTCCGCCGAACCCTGGGCGCCGACGCGCCGGAAAACGTCCTCGCTTCCGGTGAGGTCAAGCCAGTTGCCACCGCCGCGCGGCTGACCGCGCTCCGGGCCGAACTGCGCCACGTCACCGTGCAGCCCGAGCTGCTGGGCTACGCCGTGGATGTCGTGCGCGCCACCCGGGCCAACGAAAGTGTGCTGGTCGGGGCCGGCCCCCGCGCGTCGCAGGCGCTGCTGCTCGCCGCCCGCGCGCTAGCCGCCTTGCAGGACCGCGACTTCGTGACGCCGGACGACCTCAAGTTCCTGGCCGGCCCCGTGCTCGGCCATCGCTTGGTGCTGCGACCGGAGTTTGAACTGGAAGGCACCAGCGTCGGCGAAGTCGTCACGCGCATCCTCGAGACGGTCGCCGTGCCCCGCTGAACCACCCGCCGGCCCGTCCGCATGCTCGCCCCCGCCCCCAAACTGCTCCGGCTCACGGCCATCGTGGTCGTGCCGCTGGCGACTTTGGCGGGCCTGTTTCCCGACGTGGCCGGGCTCTGCGTGGGCGCCGTCGTCCTGTTTTTCCTGCTGGCCGGCATCGACGCGCTGCGGGCGTCCGGCGCCCTGGCCGGCCTCGCGGTCACGCTGCCCCTGGTGGTGCGCCTGACCCGTGGCCAGCCCGGCCAGGTCGCCGTGCAACTCCACAATCGCACCAACTGCGACCGCCCCGTCCGCCTTGGGCTCACCCTCGGGCCGGAACTCGTCTCGCCCGAGGAGACCCGCCGCCTCGACCTGCCCATCGCCAGCGTCGCCGTGACCTTGCAATGGCCCGTCACCGCCACGGCCCGCGGCCGCTTTGCGATCACCACGGCGCATGTCGGCACGCCTTCGCCGTTTGGGCTGTGGGAAGTTCGGCGGGCAATTCCCACCGCGTGCGAAGTCCGCAGCTACCCGGACCTCCGCGCCGAGCAGCGCACCGCAGCCGCCGTATTCCTCAGTCGCGGCGGCACCGGCAGCCACGCGCTAAGGCAGGTCGGCAAGGGACGCGAGTTCGAGAAGCTGCGGGAATACCTGCCCGGCGATCCCGCCGACGACATCCACTGGCGGGCCACCGCCAAGCGCCAGCATCCCGTCACCAAGGTCTTCCAGCTCGAACGCACGCAGGAAGTTTACCTGATCCTCGACGCCTCGCGGCTGTCCGCCCGGCCCGCGACCGCCGCCGCGCCGGACGCCTCCGCCCACCCAGCGGCCGGCCCCGAAACTGTCCTCGATCGGTGCGTGTCCGCGGCCTTGCTACTGGCCGCCGTCGCCGAACGGCAGGGTGACCTCTTCGGCGTGGTCGCCTTTGACGACCAAGTGCGCCGCTTCGTCCGCGCCCGCGCCGGCCGGGGCCATTTCGCGGCCTGCCGCGAAGCGTTGCACCACCTCCAGTCGCGGCCGGTGTCGCCGGACTTCGAGGACCTGTGCGCCACGCTACGGCTACGGCTGCGGCGGCGGGCGTTGCTCGTCTTCCTTACCGCGCTCGACGATTCGGTGCTGGCCGAAAGTTTCACCCGCGGCGTGGACCTCCTCGCGCGGCAGCATTTGGTGCAGGTCATCCAACCGCGGCCGCCCGGCGCCGAACCCGTCTTCACGCCCGACCGCCCGGTAAACACCGGCGACGACCTTTACGCGGCCCTCGGCGGACACCTTCGCTGGCAACGCCTGCGCGCCCTCGAACAGAACCTCCGTCGGCACAACGTCCGGTTCGCCCTGAGCGACCACGACGCCCTGACCAGCCTGCTCATCCGCCAATACCTCGACGTGAAGGCCCGGCAGTTGATCTGAGCGAGCAGACAATCCCACCCGAAATCGCAACGCGCCGACCAATCACCGCATGGATTCGACCGCGACCAAGTTGTTGCTCCTTCCCGGGCTCGACGGAACCGAGATCTTCTTCGCCCCGTTGTTGCGGCATCTCCCGCCCTGGATAGATCCTCACATCGTCCAGTATCCTGGCTCGGGGGCCAATGACTACGGCCGATTGCTCGAACTCGTCCGGGAACAGGTCGCGGGTTGGGGTCGGTTTGCCGTGCTGGGTTGGTCGTTTGGCGGGCCGCTCGCCCTCATGGTCGCCAGCCAGTTCCCCGCCCAAGTTTCCTCGGTGACGCTGTGCGGAACCTTTGTCACGCCCCCGAAGCCCCGGCTCGTCCCCATCAAGTTCATGGTGACCACTCCGGTCGTGGCCACCGTGCGGGCGCTTCGGCGCACCCGCCTGCTGCTCCCGGGACGGGCCACCCCGGAATTGCGCCGGGCCAAGGCCGTCTCCTGGCGACGGGTCAACGCCTGCGTGCTCGCGGCCCGTTCCCGGGCGGTCCTCGGCGTTGACGCCCGCCCGCAGCTTCGCGAGTGCCAGGCCCGGCTGATGTATCTCGTGTCCTCGCGCGACGAGGTGGTGGGCCGCGCCAGCCTCGCCGAAGTGTTGGCCATCGCGCCGCACACCCAAGTCGCCGAAATCGAGGGCACGCACCTCGCGCTGTTCACCAACCCGGCGCAATCCGCGGCGCACATAGTCCGGTTCCTACAGGAGCAATGAGGCGGCCAAACCGCGGACCTCAAGCCGCGTCCGCTGGTGGTGACACCGTTCCGTCCAACGTCGCGCGGGCGGCCGTAAGGACCCCGACGGTGTCGGCGCCCAGTTCCCGGAGGACCCGCGCCACGGCGTCGGTGGTGGCCCCGGTCGTCAACACGTCGTCCACGACCAGGAACCGCCGGCCGGGGAGCCGGGCGCCGGGCGCCGGGGCGAAGGCACGCCGGACATTGTCGGCCCGCTCATCGCGGCTGAGGCGAGTCTGGGTGCGGGTCGCCTCGGTGCGGCAGACCAGCTGGGGGAACATGGGCAGGTTGAGGGCGCGGCCGAGAAATTCGCCGAGCCGTTCCGCCTGGTTGAATTCCCGCTCGCGTTCCCGGACCGGATGAAGCGGCACCGGGACGATTCCATCCCAGTCGCCCGGCCGGAAGTCCGGCCCGGCGGCCCGCCGCAATAGGTCGCCGAGGAAGGGTTCGAACCAAAGTGCGCGCTGGTATTTGTAACGGTGGATCACTTCCAGGGCTACGCCATCCGCCACGACCGCGGCGCGCGCGAAGTCGAAGGCCAGGTCAAGGTCGCGGCAGTTGGCGCACTCGAATTCCTGCGTGATCGCGCCGGCAAACGGCAGCCCGCAACGGCGGCAGGCAGGCGGCTGGATGAAACGCAAGCCGGTCCAGCATTGAGGACACACGTAACCGTCGGCCGCAGTGGCCCGCCGGTTACCGCAAAGCTGGCAGGCGTTGGGGAATACCCAACCGGTTACCGCCTCCAGGATTGCCTTGGCGCCGATCTCCATGCCAACGGCGCGAGCGTGGGGGGATCGGCGGGGAAATGCGAGCGAGCGGGGACAGTTCCCCAGCCGACAGTCGCCCAAACCAATTTGGACGCCCAAACACCACCCCTTGATTCCGTGGGCGGCCCCATCGCGGGGCCGGCGGGCAAGCGATTCGGCGTCCCGACGGCGGCAGTTTTTTGGCGAAGTTCTTTCCGCGGGTTTGGCCCTGTGGTAGCTACCGCGCCTCAGTTACCGATGCCACAAGCAGGTCAAAAACTGGGACGCTACACCCTCCACGAACCGATCAACGAGGGCGGGATGTCCGAAATCTGGCTGGCCACCGACGAGGCCGGCCGGCCGTATGCCGTCCGGCTGATGAAGCACAACACGGCGTTCGCCTTTGCGGAACGGAAGCGCTTCAACACGGGCTCCGAAACCCTGAAGGCGTGCCAGGACGGGCAGTTCATCATCGGCTATGTGGAGCACGGCAAGCTCGGGGACGAGCTGGCCCTTGTGCTGGAATATGTCGAGGGCGCGAACCTCAAGCTGCTGATGGCCGCCGGCGACCCGGTGCTCACGGGCGACATCGCCCGGGTCCTCATCGATTTCGCGAGCGCGATGGAGGTCGTGCATGACCGCGGCTTCATGCATCTGGACATCAAGCCGGAGAACGTGCTGCTGACCCGCAACGGCAGCCTGCGCCTGGTGGATTTCGACCTCGCCCAACCCATTCCCAATCCTCCCCGCAAGCAGGACAAACTGTCCGGCACCCCCCTCTACATGGCGCCGGAGCAACTGCTGAAGCAGCCGGTCGATCACCGCGCGGATCTCTGGGCGTGGGGCGTCAGCGCCTACGAGTTGCTGACCTTCCGGAAGCCCTTCCCGGGCGAGAATGCCGACGAGGTCCTGCGGCGCCAATTGAACCGCCGGGATTTCGTCCCGCCCCGCGAGGTCAACGCGGAGATCCCGGCCGAACTCGAACGGATTGTCCTCAAGTGCCTCGAACAGGACATGAACCGCCGCTACCCGATCACGAGCGTGTTGGTCCACGAACTGAAGCAGGCGCTCTACGTCTGATCCGACCCGAGAGCTGGCTTGCCCCGGCCCCGGGGTGTCCCGCACTACTTCGCCCACCGATTCTCCCATGAGCCAGGTCACCGTCGCCGAAATCACCGCCGCCATCCGCAACGTGCCGGATTTCCCCAAGCCCGGCATCCAGTTCAAGGACATCACGCCCGTGCTCGCCGACGCCCGCCTGTTTGACGGCGCGATGAACCTCCTGGTCGCCCCGTATCGCGACGCCGGGGTGCAGAAGGTCGTCGGGATCGACGCCCGCGGATTCATCTTCGGCGCGGTGGCCGCGATCAAGCTGGGGGCGGGTTTCGTGCCGGTGCGGAAGAAAGGCAAGCTGCCCTGGAACACGCACGAGCAGAGTTACGACCTGGAATACGGCTCCTCGACGGTCGCCGTGCACGTGGACGCCATCCAACCCGGCGAACGGGTGCTGTTGGTGGACGATCTGCTCGCCACCGGCGGCACCGCCGCGGCCGCCATGCGCCTGCTGGAAAAACTCGGCGCCCACGTCGTCGGCTTCGATTTCCTGATCGAGCTGAAATTTCTCCAGGGCCGCAGCAAACTTGCCGGGCACCCGGTGCGTTCGCTGATCGAGTATTGAAGGGGAACAAACTCCGGGCACGGGCTTCCGGAACTGCCCGGCCGCTTCCGCCTCCCTTACCGCACGCCGCCGATCATGTATTCGGGGCGTTCGCCGTCCTCACCGAGCTTGATGGTCGGGAAGGCCTTGAGCTGGAACGTCAACGCGATGGCCCATTCGTCGCCGGCCGCGCGGTTGTCGCGGATCCGGAAGGTCAGGCCCGCCGTCCAGCTCCGGAGGTCGCGGTAGAGCGTGTAGTATTGCTCCTCCAGCGTGCCGTCGCGGCCCTCGAAATGGTGGTTCGCCCGGACGGCCCAGTTCTCGTTCAGGCGCAGGACCAGGCTGGAATAGTAGATGTTGTTCCCCAGACCGACAGTGGCCAGGTCCTGCCGCAGGTAACGGTTGCCGAAGGTCCAGTTCCACTGGTCGTTGGGGAGCAACG
Organism: Kapaibacterium sp. (SeqCode); assembly: GCA_044339945.1. Lineage (GTDB taxonomy): Bacteria > Verrucomicrobiota > Verrucomicrobiia > Limisphaerales > UBA9464 > CAIWAH01. Next base: position 1,433 of record JBIIUN010000178.1, on the reverse strand, counting down.
TCAGCCGGTGATTGATCTCGCGCCAACGCTCCTCGTTGATCCCGTAACGGACCTCGGAGTTGAGCACGATCCAGGAGCGCGGACTGAAATCGAGGTCGGAATAGAGGTCGGGAAACGTCGTCTGGCCGGGCCGCGGGTCGAGGCGCCAGTCGGTGTAGAGCGCCCAGTTGACGACGTTCTCGACCTCGCCGCGACGTTTGGTCTGGACCTTGTTCCGCAGGGCGAACCGCAGCGCGTTCTGCGAATCGATGCTGTCCACCGCGTTGTAATCCGGCAACTCGATCGGCAACAGGCGGTAGGTCGGCAAGGTGGTGTCGAGCTGCGGCAGGTTGAACGGCCGCGCGTCCGGTTCCGGCACGAAGACGTAATTCACCGACGGCTCGAGGATGTGTCGCAGTCCGTCCACGGCGAAGATCGAGCTCTTGGCGTCCTGCCAAACCCGCGAGGCCTTGAAGCTGACTTCCGCCCCGGTGTTGAACAGCCAGCGGTCGCGCTCGGTGAGGTTGAGGTCCTCGGTCTCGCCGTAGTGGGTGAACCGCCCGCCGGCGCGCGGGGTGACGTTGAGCCAGCCGAACAGCGTCCACGGCACGGTGAGCTGGTGATACGTGTCGGCCCGCATCGCCTCGTAGTCCGGCCCCACGCCGAGCGGGCCCCGGCGTCGGCGCAGGTAGGCGACCGAACTCTCGCTGTCGTAGTAAACCGGCGACTCGCCCAACTGCTGGCGCAGGCCGGTCAGCTTCACATCCGGCAGGCGCTCGATGGTCTGGTAGAAATCGTTGACCGCCGGCTGGGCGATGACGTCGAGGCTGAAGTTGTCCCAGAACTGGTTCGCCTCGAAGAACGTCTTGGGCTGCGTGTCGGCCCGGTATTGGCCCTCGAAGAAGTCGCGCTCGATGAGGGCGTCGCCCCAGTAGCGGACGACCGCCTTCGCCGTGAAGTCGTCCCACGGCGACATCAGGTGCGTGAAGGTCGCCCGCTTCCGGTTCTCCGGCACGATGGCGGGATTCAGGTAACCTTCGCCCGGGGATTCGTCATGCGCGAAGTAGAAGCTGACGTCGCCCTTGCCCCATTCCTGGAAGTCGTAGCGCAGTTCCGGTCCGCCCGCCAAGCCCCGCTTTGAGCGGTAGTCGAGGTGGGCGATGGCCTCCAGCTCCGGGGACAGCCGGAGGTGGTAGGACATCAGCGCGTAGGCACCGAAGAAGCCCCGGTAGCCGGGTTGAAAGAGGAAGAAGTTGGGGTGCGTCTCCTGCGTCCGGGTATAGGTGGGGAAATACATCACCGGGACACCGCTGACGTAGAGCACCGCGTCCTTCGCGACGATCTGCCGGTCGCTGGAGATCGTCAGGCGCCGCGCGCGGACCTTGTAGCGGGGATCATGGTAATCCTCGGTGGTGACAATCGCGTTGGTCGCCACCTGGTTCGTGGCAAATTGG
>JBIIUN010000177.1:0-9266 GCA_044339945.1 Kapaibacterium sp. (SeqCode) | reverse complement strand
CTCGGTGTAGCCGGGCAGGATCGGCTCCAGGCCGCGCGCCTTCATCAGGTCGTCGAAGCTCTTGATCGTGTTCCAGCGGCCCGAGTTGATCCGCACCACGCCGATGCCGAGCGCGTAGGCGATCTCGATGCACTTCTTGGTGTGCTCGACCTGCGCCTTGAGGAAGGCCGGATCGGGATCGACGAAGTCCTGATGGATGCTCAGGCAGCAATAGCTCACGCCGTGGCGCGCCGCGTGACGCTTGAGCCGGGCGAGGTAACCGCGGTGGTCGGCCGTCAGCGGTTCCTTCTCCGGCAAATCCATCTGGCGATGCAGCACGTCCACGCCGGCGACGCCGAGGGCGGCGGCCTTCTCGACGACCTGCTCGATGGTCACCTTGGGTTCGCGGAAGTGCCAGTAGCTGTAACTCGCGATGGCGAGCTGCACGCGGTTGCGCGGCTTCGGCGCGGCCGCCTCGGTAGCGAGTGGCAAGGTGGCGGCGGAACCCGCGGCCACGGCGGCCGAGGCGAGAAAGGAACGGCGGGAAGTCTTCATGGTCGGCTGGGGCGGAGCGTAGTAACGACGCGCAGCAAGTCACGCGCGAGTGTCAATGCCGCGCCCGCGGCGCCGGCCTACCCCGATCGCCTGTGCCGGGTTTGCCGGGCGCCGGGCTTGGCGTGGCCAAGACCCTGGGCGGCGTCGCGCCGACGCTCGGCCCCGAGCAAAATGAAACTCCAGCGTGTGCAGGTGGTGGATTCCCATACCGGCGGCGAACCGACCCGGGTCATCGTCGCCGGCGGTCCCGACTTTGGCGGCGGTTCCGTGGCGGAACAGCTCGCGGTCTTCCGTGACCGGCACGACGGGTTCCGCTCTGCCGTGGTGAACGAACCCCGTGGTTCCGACGTGCTGGTGGGCGCCATCCTGGTTCCTTCTCCCGACCCGACCTGTGCGACCGGGGTGATCTTCTTCAACAACGTCGGTTACCTCGGCATGTGCGGGCACGGCACCATCGGCCTCGTCGCCACGCTGGCCCACCTCGGCCGCATCCGGCCCGGCGAATTGCACCTCGATACCTGTGTCGGCCGGGTCTCCGCGCGGTTGGCCGCCGACGGCACGGTCACGCTGACCAACGTCGCCAGCTACCGCGCCCGGAAGGCGGTCACGGTAGAAGTCCCCGGCCTCGGTCCGGTGACCGGCGACGTGGCGTGGGGTGGTAACTGGTTCTTCCTCGTCGGCGAACACCCGTGGGCGCTCGACCTCCGGAACGTCGAGCAGCTCACCGACGTGTCCTGGCGCATCCGGCAGGCCGTGAACACGCAGGGCTTCCCCGAGGTGGACCACGTGGAGCTGTTCGGCCCGCCCGGCGCCGGCGGCGATTCGCGGAACTTCGTCCTGTGCCCCGGCAAGGCCTACGACCGTTCCCCCTGCGGCACCGGCACGAGCGCCAAGCTTGCCTGCCTGGCCGCCGACGGAAAGCTGGCCGAGGGCGAGGACTGGATCCAGGAAAGCATCCTCGGCAGCACGTTCACCGGCCGTTTCCGCTGGCGGGACCGGGCCAAGGGCGAGATCGAACCCATCATCGCGGGCACCGCGCACGTGAACAGCGAGGCGACGCTGCTGCTGGATGAGCGGGACCCATTCTGCTGGGGCATCCGGTAAGCCAACTCGAAAGTGCCGCCGGCTTCCAGCCGGCGGAACCGTGGCCTGGCTCCACCCCTGGGCGGAATGTTTGCAGCGGGCTTTTCCTGCGCCCGCCGCTGCCCGGGCACTGCCGGCAGGATGCCGGCAGCACTTTGCCGGTGCCGAACCCTCAGCGGGTCCAGGCGTGGATCGTGATCAGGTTGTTCACCGGCAGGCCGACCGGGATGACCAGCGTGGCCGGGTTCTGGGCCGTGTTCACGATGTTCGTGTCGATCACGATGCGGGGACCGCTGTCGGGCGTGAGCGTCAGGCGGATGGGCACGTCGGCGTTGAAGTCCTGCGCGCGGATCGTGACCGTCTGATTCGTGTCGGAGTTGAAGGGCAGTTGCACTTGCACGGTGTTGCCCGTGCCGAGCGGGATGTCCCGGCCGGCGGCTTTCACGAGGTCGAGCCGCGGGACCACGCTGGGCGCGACAAACAGGTTGGCGCCCACGGTGGTGAAGGCGAGCGGCTCAAACTTCAGTGTGAGCGCGGTCTTGTCGAGGCAGTCCACGCGGATGCGGCCGTGGTTTCCCCATGAGCCGCTGTCGCCCCCGAACACATTTACGGTCCCGGTGCCTTCCACCTTCGGCGCCAACAGGCGGATCGCCCCGCCGCTGCCGGCGTTGCGGGGGTTACTGGCCCGACCACCACCTTGGGAAACCACCCGACCGCTTGCCCCAATTACGATTCGCGTATTGGCAGCGATCAGCAGGGCGCCGCCGCCGCCGCCGCCACCCCTTCCAGGTTGACCGGCAATGCCGCCCCCGCCTGAACCACCCATCAGCGGGATGAGCAAGGGCGTTCCATACGGATTGCCATGCCGTTCCGATCCTTCTGCCCGGACCGCATGAACACCGGCCCCGGCCCCGTTGGGGGAATTGTCGTTGTTTCCGCCCGAGCCGCCGCCTGGCCCATAGCCATCGCCCGGTCCGAATTCGGCGCCGAAGCCAGGTTTGCCCCCATCAAAGCCACCGGGCCCGCCCGCACCGCCAATGGGAGGAGAACCAGGAGCTTGGAACCCAGAGACATTGATGGTCCCGTCAATTGCCACGTCGCCCTGCGCCAACAGGTAAACCGGGGTGTTCAGGGCATTGCGGTTGAACCGCAGGGTGCGCCCCGCTGCCACGGTGACGGTGGTGTAATGCAGCCGACCGTCCGCCGGCAGGTCCACGGTCACATCCGCGTCGGCCACGTTGAGGGCGCCGAGGGAACCATTGCTGCCGGCGTTGAAGGACTGGGCCCACGCGGGCGCCAGCGAGGAGACGGCCAGGAGAATGGCCGCCAGGAGTTGATTTTTGGCTTTCATGTTTTGAGTAAAGGAACGGGGCAAACGGTTCATTGGGTCAGGAATTCGACAGTGGCCGGCGGTTGCGCCAGCACGGGACCGAAATCACCGCCAGGCCCAAACCGGGCGGCGGGTGCAAGGATTTCCACGGGCGGTTGCGCCAGGGTCGGGCCGAAGGCACTGCCAGCCCCGAACACCGCGGCGGGCGCGATGACCTCCGCGGGCGGATTCGCCAGCGTGGGACCAAAGGCACTGCCCGGCCCGAATACGGCGGCCGGGGCGATGACCTCCGCGGGCGGATTCGCCAGCGTGGGGCCAAAGGCGCTGCCCGGCCCGAACACTGCGGCCGGGGCGAGAACTTCCACCGGCGGATTGGCCAGCGTGGGGCCGAAAGCACTGCCTTCGCCAAACACCGCGGCCGGAGCGATGATTTCCACCGGGGGATGGGCCAAGGTCGGGCCGAAGGCGCTGCCGGGGCCAAACACCGCGGCGGGCGCGACCAGTTCCACGGGCGGAAGCCCGAGCGCACCGACGAAGGGCTGGGACAACGGATTGAGCGGGTCGCTGCCGCCGGTGACTTCGCCCTCGTCGGGCCAGCCATCGCCGTCCGAGTCGGCCCGCAAGGGATCGGTGCCGGCGGCCAGTTCCCGCCGGGCGCTCAGGCCGTCCCGGTCAACATCTTCGTCGCCGTCGTTAAGGCCATCGCCATCCGAATCGGCCCGACGCGGATCCGTGCCAAAGGCGATCTCGAAGGCGGAGGTCAAGCCGTCGCGGTCGGGATCTTCCGCCCCGTCGGGCACGCCGTTGCCATCCGTGTCGGCCTTCAGCGGGTCCAGGCCCAGCAGCCGCTCCACGTCGTCCGGCAGGCCGTCCCCGTCGGTGTCCACGGTCGGATCGAAGACGACGAGATCAACCGTTTCCGCAGCCGCCAAGGGATTGCCGGCCAGATCCGCCAGCGGCGGGGCCAGCCGCAGCCGGTAACGGCCGGGCACCAGCGGCGTGGCAGTCGTGACCGCCAGGGACGGAGGTTCCTCGCGGAGCACACGGCCGAGGTTGGGCATCGCGAGGTCATCGGCGGTGCCCACCTGGCCATCAGCGCCGGCGGCGAGCAGTTGCACGGTGGTTTCCGTCACGGAGTCGGGGAGGATGGCCTCGTTGAAGAACACCAGGACCGATGACAGGGCCGGCAGCAACGCCCCGACTCCAGGCACGGAGCGGACCACGCGCGGCGGGGTGGCGTCGGGCACCAATTCGAGGCTGATCTCGTCGCTGAGGGTTTCGTTGCCGGCGGTGTCCGTAGCCTTGGCCCGCACGCGGATCACCGTGCGCTCGGCGGTCCGGGGCGGCGCGGTGAACGTAACCTCGAAGGGGAAGTTGCCGTCGGCCGCGAGCCGGGCGCCATCCAGGTAGAATTCCACCCGGCGCACCTGCACGTCGTCGCTTACGGAAGCCTGCAGCCGGAGTGGTTGTCCGGCCTCCGCCCGCCCCTCGGCCTGGCCAGTCCGCAGGGTGATGCTGGGCGGGTTCGTGCCGGTGTCGCCCGGCAGGTAATTGACGATCTGCAGGCCGGCGCGGCCGTCGGCCACGTAGGCGAAATTGTGGTAGAGCGAACCTGCCCGGGCCACGCCGGGGGTGGGATAGATGTCGCGCGCGGCGTCATTGACGGCGGGCTCGCTCAGGTCAAACGCCTGCACGTTGTGCCCGGCCGGGGTGATCGGCGGGACCGGCGAGCCACCGACAATCGCCAGTCCAGCTCCGGAGCCGTTCGGAAGGATCTGCTTGAACGACACTGGTCCGTAACGCCGAGAATTGGACAGCTTCTCGGGACGCGTCGGATCGTCGAAGCGGAAGCGGCCAAAGCCGACGAGGTCGGCGACGAAGGCCACGCCGCCGCCGACGGTCACGCGACGACGACCGATGACGGGATCAGGCGAATCCAGACCGAGGGAGGTGCGGCCCAAGGGCACGATGGCGCCCGCCTCCTGGCGGAAGGTGAGCAACTCATGCGCGGTCACCCCGACGATGACGCCCGCTTCCGCGGCGAGGTCGTGGATCGCTCCGGTCAGCAGCGTCCGGTCGAGCTCGGTGCCGGTCGCGAGGTCCACCAACCGCAGTTCCCCGTTGCTGAGCGCGAACCATCCCTGGGAGGCCTCGACCCAGGCGGCGGTCACGGTGACCCTCGCGCCGAAATCCAGCCGCCGCACGGTCTGGACCGGCGTGCGAGGATCAAACACCAGCGCGCCGGGGAACGTGCCGCCCGCCACACCGAAGTCCTGGTTTAACGCCACGTTAAGCGCCTCGCCGGGCACGGTCAGTTGCGCCGCCAGCACACCCAGACGGCCGGAGCCGACTTCCACCACGCCCACGCCGCCTTCACGCAGGGCGACCAGCACGCGGTCGTTGAACGCCGCCACGTCCACGGCCTCGCCCGGCAGCGGCACGGAGCCGATTACTCCCAGGGCGGAAGGACGGCCGTCGAGCGGATCGAGGCCCTGTTCCACCTCGGCGCCGTCGAGAATCCCGTCGCGATCGCTGTCCGGGTGTGCGAGTTCGGTTCCGAACACCTCTTCCGCCAAATCGGGCAATCCGTCGCCGTCGGCATCATCCGGCGCCACATCAGCCAGGTCACCGAACGTCATGCCGAAAATGGCAAAGTCGCCGCGAATGAGGGAGGTGCCGCCAAACCGGCCCGTGCGCTCAAAGCCCAGCGCCCGCCCCAACCGGCGGGACACCGGGTCATAGGCATACGCTTCCAGCCGCCAGCTCCGGCAGGTCACCTCAGGATTGCAGGCAGCCGGAGCGCAGCGCATTTCAGGAGCGGGCGGGAACAGTTGAAACTGGCCGAAGGGCTCCATGATGCCGCGCGTTGTCCGGTTGACCTCAGTCACGTTGGTCCGGAATGAGATGCGTCCGAGGTCATTTACCGTGGTCACCTCAACGCGCTCAAACCGCTGGAAGGCTACGAACGGCAGGCGCCGTTCCGGAGCCGCATAGGTGTAGGCGGCCTCGACCGTCGGACCGGAATCCACGATCGCCTGCGCCCAGAAGGTCCGCGGATCCGTGCCCACAATCGCGCGAAGCGCCTCCCACAGATCACGATATTCGGTCTGCTGTTCCGGCGTGGCTGTCCCCTGTTCGCGGACCGTTTGCAGGAGTGTGACCCAAGCTTGGAGCAACTCGCTGGCCTGCTCGGCGGGTGTCAGCCCGGCTGCTGCCCGGGCCGGTCCGCCGGCCTGCGTGCAACGCGGCTGCGGGGGACAGTTGCCGCGGCAAATCCGACCAAAGGCGTTGCAGGTGTCGTAGCAATCCAAAAGATCCCCGTCGCCCAGCGCCATCGCGGCGGTCTCCACATCGAGTGTCAGTTTATCCATACTCGCTCCGCGGCCCTCCAAATTCGCCTGAAGGTCGAGGTCACAGCTATGTCGGCACCCACGCACCTGGGCGTCGCAGTCCGACCGGCAACGGCCACCTTCGGTGCTGCGGCAGGGGGGATCCGTGGGCGGCGGCAACGGCGGCAACGGCGGCGGTGGGGGCGGCGGTGGGGGCGGCGGTGGAGGTGGGGGCAACGGCGGCGGAGCCTGGAAGCCGTGCCAACCGGGCTGACGAATGCCCGCGCCGGGATCGGTGCAGACCAAGGTGCCGTCGGCGCTGACGGTCATGGTGCCGGACGTTTCCCAGCGCCCCGTGTCGTGGTTGAACGACATGAGCACGGCCTGCTCGCCGGGAGCGAGCACCACACCGTCACGGTTCGGCACGTTGGGAAAGCACGCCGGCACCGGCCGGTCAAAATTCTGGGCGCCGTCGGTCTGCACGGTGATGTCCAGCACGTGGTCCAGCCCATCCGGCAGCGGTTCCGGCAACCGCGACGGATCCACGATCGCGATGCCGACCTGCCCGCCCCGCTTGCCATCATTGTCAAACAGCGAGTTGGCCGGCACGAGCAACTGCACGCCCGCCAGCAGGGGATTGGCAGCCACCACCCCGGGGGCGAGGCCGACTGGTGTGTCCTGAATCGGGCTGACCGGCCGCAAGGTGCCCGCCGGGACCAGCGGCAGGTAGATGACCCCGCCCGGCGCCTGATTGTCGGCGCGGCCTCCGGCCGCCTCCCACGCCTTGCCGATGTTCGGGTAATACGCCCCCTGCGGCCACTGGCTGAGCGGCGAAGTGCGCCCGTCCACATGCACGAAGAAGCGTCCGGAGGGGCAATTGGTCAGCGTGAAGCGGCCGGCCGCGTCGGTGACCGCGCGCAGGGATTCCTCCGCGCCGTCCACGGTCACGGTCACGCCGGGCAACGGCAGGTTGGTCGTCCCGTCGGGTCGGGGAGCCACCGGTTCGCTGGCGAAGACAACGCCGGAAATGGCCGTGCCGGCGACCGGGGTCGTGCTGTAGGTGTCGAACTGGAGCAGGTGGATACCGCCCGGTTTCCCGTCGCCATCCGCGTCGACCAGTTGCCCACCGGCGTCCCGCACGCCGGTCGCGTCGAACACCGCGGTCACCCGCGTGCTGCCGGGAATCGGTTCGAGGAAGAACAACGACGCCTTGCGCCGGTCCGAGCTGAGTTCCACCCGGCTGAGGAACTTCCGCCCGCCGAAGCCGGCATAGAAGTTGGCCGTGCTGAGGACGGTTCCCGCCGCCAGCGACCCCGAGAAATAGACGACGGCCTCCCGGTTCACCGACACGCCGTTTTCACCCTGAAACGGCGACGTGCCCGTAATGGTCGTCAGCACCGCCGGGGCGATCGTGTCGCGATATTCCTGCAACGCGGACTTCCCGTTGCCGTCGGGATCGGCCCCGGCGTCGGCGGGGTTCAGGCCGTTCAGCGGCGGATGGGTCAGCTCATAGACGTCGGGAATCTGGTCGCCGTCGGTGTCGAGGCTGGCGTTGCGGGCGATCTGTTCCACCCGGAAGAAGCTCGCGCCGCCGGCCGCCGGCGGGGAAATCAGCGGCGGGGTGAGGCCCAGCCCGACGGTGCGGTTCACCGCCTCGGGCGCGGCGCCCTCGATCAGGCGGTAGTAGCTCGTCGCCTCGGCGGGAAAGCCCAGTTCGAGCCGGCCGGCGGCGTTGAGCACCGCCTCGGTGATGCGGAAGTCCTGGGCCAGCAACGCGGACTGGGCCAGCAGCAGGGCCCAGGCGGAAAACTGCCGGAAGCGGCGGGGGGAGTTCAGAGGCATGGCAACAAGAGGGTGAGAATCGGACCGCCGGCCAACCGGGCGGGAAGCAGCCAGCCCGGCGCCAATGACGGCGGTGGAGCAAGGCGGGCAGGCCACGGGCGATGAATTCGGTCCATGCACTCCATTTCGCGCGCCTTCGCCGCCATCTAACAGACATTCTGAAAAATCTTTTCGCCCCCTTTCGCGACGCTGGCCGGAGCGGCGGGTTCCTTCCATCCTTCCGCCATGGCGAATTCACCGGTCCTGTTGGGGTTGGAATGCGGCGGCACGCGCACCGTGGCGTTGGCGGCGGATGGCGAACTGAACCAACTCGCCCGGTTGGATGCCGGACCGGCCAATCTCCGGCTGGTGACCGACGAGCAGTTGGCCGCCCACTTCCGGGCGCTGGCCGCCCAAGTGCCGCCGCCGTCCGCCGTGGGCGTCGGCATGGCCGGGGTGCGGGACCGACGCGATTGCGATCGCGTCGAACGTATCCTCGAACAGGTCTGGCCCGGCGTGCCCCGCCGCGTGGATCACGATCTGGAATCCGCCCTCGCCGCGGCCGAACTGGCGCCGCCCAAGACGCCGCCCTCCGCCACCGTGATCGTGCTGAGCGGCACCGGCTCGTGCTGCTACGGCCGCAACGCCGCGGGCAAGGTCGCCAAGGTCGGCGGCTGGGGCCATCACCTCGGCGACCGCGGGAGCGCCTACGATGTCGCCCACACTGCGCTGCGCCTCATGGCCCGGCACCTCGACCACACGGGCAAACTGGGCGACTTCGGCCAACGGGCGTTGCGGGTGCTGCTGCTCAACGAACCCAACGACCTCATCGCGTGGTTCCAAAACGCCACCAAGGGCCAGGTGGCCGCGCTCGCGCCGGAGGTCTTCGCCGCGGCAGCCGCCGGTGATGCGATGGCTCGCCAAGCCTTGGCTCAGACCCAGGCGGAACTGGTCGCCGACGCGACCCAATGCGCCCGCCGGCTGGCCGGCAAAACGGCCGCGGTCCAATTCGCCTTCGCCGGCAGCGTGCTCCTGAAGCAGCCGGCCTTCGCCCGCAAGGTCGGGTTGCAGCTTCGTCGGGCCTTTCTCAAGGCTACGTTCGGCCCGCTCGCGCGCGAATCCGTCTGGGGTGCCGTGGCCATGGCCCGGACCGCCCTCGAATCCTGTAG
>JBIIUN010000175.1:0-9331 GCA_044339945.1 Kapaibacterium sp. (SeqCode) | reverse complement strand
CCGTTCACCGGGTCGTCGAGGAAATAGGTGACGTTCGAGAACAGGTCCAAGTCGTAGTAAACGCCATAGACCTGAACCTCCGTGTGGCCGCCGTCGGATTCGCGATACCACTTGCCCGACAGGCTGAAGCGCTTCGAGTCGCCGCCATCGGTTTCGTCCAGCGCCCCGAACCGGTCCAGCGTGCCGGCGGCGACGGCGCGGCGGGGAATCTGGTCCGTGGAAGCCCAGCGGCCGGCATACGCCATGGCCGTGAGGGAAAGCCCGCCTTCCAGCACCTCGCGGCTGTAGCGCAGCACGGCGTTCACCTTCTGGAAGTCCGACGGGTTCACCCACGGGCCGTCGTCGTGCCCGACTTCCGCCGCGTAGAGCAGACGGCCTTCGCCAAGCTGGGGCGACGAGGCGAACACCGCGCGGCCGTAGCCGAACGAACCGCCTTCGAGCTGGAGCAGGCTGCGATCGAGCTGGTTGCTGTATTCCAATTCCGCCGCGCCGGCGGAGCCGAAGTCGCCGATGTCAGCGTAGTAGGGGCCCTTGCGGAAGTGAACCGTCTGCACGAGTTCCGGGATCAGGAAATTGAGGTCGGTGTAGCCTTGCCCGTGGCCGTGCGTGGGCAGGTTCACCGGAATGCCGTCCACCGAGGTCGCGAAGTCGGTGCCGTGGTCCAGGTTGAAGCCGCGGAGGAAATACTGGTTCGCCTTGCCCGCGCCGCTGTGCTGCGTGGCGATCAGTCCGGGCACGGTCTCCAGCAGTTCGCCGGGGCGCTGGAGCGGCCGGTATTCGAAGTGGTCGCGGCCGACGTAACCTTCCGAGGCGGCGTTGGCGACTTCGAGGAGCGAGTCCGCGCGCCCGGTGACCAGTATGGTTTGGAGCGTTTCGGGTTCGTTGCCGAAGAGGGAGGCGGGAGCGAGCAGGCCGGCGAGGCCGGCCGTGAGACGGAGGGACGTTGCGTAGTTCATGTTGCCATGGGCGGTCGTTACGCGCGGACCGGTGACGCGGTTCTCTCGACGTGCGGGCAACAAAAAAGCCGCCCGCGCACGGCAGCTATGGAATCCAGTTCCGCCATCGCTGCCCCGGGTGGCTGGCCATTTGTCGCCGCCGCCAAGCCCCGGTGACAAGCGCCCGTATGCCGCACCGTGAAACAACCTTACAACGAGCGGCGCGGCTGAATGGATGCAGCCCATTCTGGGAACGGGCGAATTCCCTTTCGTTGCCCCGCAATTCGGCAACATAGCCACTGAAAGGCAAAAACCGCCGGCCAGGTTGCCCCGACCGGCGGCTGCTTTTTTTGGCAGGGAACACGAACCACGCGTTCACTGAAATTGTCCGTTCACTCGGCGAGGATCGCGTCCCAGCGGTAGCCGAGGACCCAGTCGATCAGCACTTCACGGTCGGCCGGCGGCACCTTCGCGCCGAGCGGCGGCATGGGCACCACGCCCCACTTGCCGGTGCCGCCCTTTTCGATCTGGGCGATCAGCGTCGCTCGGGCGGCGGGGTCGTCCTTGTATTTGGCCGCCACGTCCCGGTAGGACGGCCCGACCGCCTTGATGTCGGGGTTATGGCAGGAAATGCAGGTGTGCTTCGTGGCCAGCGCGAGGTTCGCCTTGTTGTTCACCGAGAGGAACCGCGCCGCCATCAGCTGCCATTCGCCCGCCACCTTGACCGGCACGCCGAACACGTTGACGGCCCCGGGCGGCACCTCGCGATCCTTCAACGTCAGCGGTAACAGCAGGGAAACTTCGCCGGCCTCGCCCTTGACCTTGATCTTGCCGGAGCCGTCAAACTTCGGCGCCGCGAAGGTGACGTTGGTCAGCGACACGTAACGGCCGGCGAGCGAGCTGGCGTCCTTGAACAGGTCGGCGCCCCGCGGTTCGGCCGCGCCGAAAGCCTTGTTGGTGCCGGTGACCGTGACCGAGCCGTCCTTGATCTTCAGCACCGAGAACCCGAGCGGGCCGTCGCCCAAGGTGCCGGTGAGATTCAGTTCGTTGCGCGGGATGATCTTCGCCGCCTCGGCTTTGCTGACGAGGATCGGCAGGCCGGTAGCGCCGGTCGGCTGCACGTAGGCCAGCACCTGACCGTCGGCCAGCGTGGCCCGGGCGCTGATGATGCCGTTGATGCCGAAGGCCGTCGTCGTGTCCTTCGCCTTGCCCGTCGCCGGGTCGATCTGTCTCAGCACGTCCTCGATGGGGACGGCCGAAGCCAAATGGCCGAACGCCAAGGCCAGTCCCGCCGCCGTCAGAAAATTCCACCACCGCAAAACACAATTCATATGCCGGCGAACTTGTGCCGGCCGGCAGCGCTTAGGGCAAACCTCGGCGCTGCGGCAAAATGCCGCTCCGCGTTTCGTTTAGCCGCGAAACTTGCGGCGGGCGGCAAACACCAGGCAGGCGCCGGCCGCAATCCAAGCGTAGGCGTCAGGCTCGGGCACGGCGGTGACGCCGGTGAACGTGAAGTTGCCCATGTCCTTGCCCTGGTCCGCGGGCGTGGCGAAGAGAAAGTTGGCCACCTCATACGACAGCCCGAGATCGCCGGAGATGGTCAGCGTGTTGCCGGCGTGCGAGGCGTTCACGTTCAACAGGTCGAAGGCCACGCCAGCCGGGGTGATGTTGCCCTTCAGGTTCCAGCCCGTGCCGCCGACCAGCAGGCGCGAGGCGTCGTAGCTGAGCGTGAAGTCACCGAAGAGCAGGCCGCCGCCGCCGAGCAGCGGATTCACAGCCCAACGGGTCACTCCTCCCAGGCCGATGGCGCCCGTGTGGCCCGCGAGGCTGCCGGGGCTGAAGGCGAAGTCCGTGGGCTGAGTGAAGCGGCCGGCCAGGTTGCCGACGCTGGGGCCGTTGAGGTCGAACGCGATGCCGGTGTAGGCCGGGCTGGCGACCAACTCGTCGGCCAGAATCTGCGCGCCGGTGCGGGCATTGGCGGCGGCCTGGCCGAAGGTTTCGTCCAAGGTAAGCGCCTCGAACCCCGGCACATTGGCGCCGCCGGCTACCGACGCCCACGCGGCGGAATCGAAGTCGAACATGCCGAAGCCCGACACCAGGGTGTCGGCCTGGAGGGGCACGGTGGCAACGAGGGCAAGGGCGGTGAGTTGGACGAGGCGGGGCGAATTCATGGACTTTGCGAGAGAGTTGAATTTGAAACCCACGGATGGGGCGGAACCGCCGGGAAGGGCTCAAGTCCGTTCCCCGCGCCGGGGTGCGGCAAATTGCCGCACCGCGTTTGGCGCCCCGGTCCGCATCCTGCCCGGGCGTGTTCCCGATTCGTGTCCTCCTCGGCCTAGCGCTGATCCCGTCGTCTGCCGCCCACGTGGCGGCGGCCACGCTTGTCTCCGGCACCGCCGTCATCGACTACGACGCGGCCGCGTGGAATGGCTTGGCCGCGGCCACGGGTTATCCGCAGCCGGTGCTCACGCTGGACGCGTTCTTCAGCCAGGCTGAGGCGGCGGTCGCCACCCATGACGAGTTGCTGCACGCGGCCAAGCCGGGCGTGACTTATCGGGGACAGACCTATGCGTTGAATGCCGCCGCAGTGACGAACCTCGCGCAACGCAGTGCCCAGCCCACGACGTTTGCGTGGGCGCCGGGTAACCTTGCCGGTCACACCGGGGCCATCGGCCTGGGCGGGGTCACGCGCTTCACGGTCAGTGGCGGCGGAGTGCTGCTGTTGGGCGACTTCACCCTGCTTTACAGCTCGGCCCGGCTCGCCCGGGGCGGCTCCGGCTGGTTCCTGAAGGGCAACATCGCGCCGGCCGCGCCCGCGTTTGACCTGCTGGATCCCGTCGTCGCCGAAACTGCCGCCGGCTTCACGCTCGCCGCCGATCTGGGGGTGTCGTTTGAGGTGGCCAACTTCCTGTTCGCCACCCCGGCGGACGCATTGCGGGTGGTTGGCCGTTTCCAATTCACGGGTTCCAGCGTCGCGGTTCCCGCCGAGCCGCCGGTGGTCGAACGCGCCGAATTCGTCGCCGAAGGGATGCGGCTCGCCGGCAAAGGCGGCGCCCCGAATGGCAACTTCATGGTCCAAGCAGCCTCGCGTCTGGACGCTGCCGGCGGGGAATGGACCGACGTTGCCGCCGGCCAGTTCGATGCCGAAGGCCGATTTGGTCTCGCGGTTCCCGCACCCTCCGGCCCAACCGAGCGTTGGTTTCGCCTCGTGATCCCGTGAACCCGCGCTTTGGCCAACGACTCCGGTGCCTTCGGCGCGCGTTCACGCTGCTCGAACTGCTGGTGGTCATCGCGATCATCGCGCTGCTGGCGGGCCTGCTCCTGCCGGTGCTCGGCAAGGCCCGCACCCAAGCCAAGCGCGTGGCCTGCCTCAACAACCTCCGGCAGTTCACCCTGGCCGACCTGATGTATGCCGACGACCTCGGAGAGCTGCCGGCGCCGCATCCGTTCGTGCCCAGCAGCATCAGCGTGGAACGGCTCACCGCGCTCGCGGCGCAGCTCCGGCTGACCGTGCCGGCCGGTGCCGCCGGCGCCTGGCCCAAACGCGCGCAGCAGCCCAAGTGGATCAACTGCCCGCTGGCCGTGGAATCGGGCATGGCCGAAGGCATCGCGCTCGGGGGCGGCCTTTACACGGGCTACGCCTACTTCGGCGGCATGGAACAGTCGGCGATGGTCACCAACGGTTTCGCCAGCGTCGTGCAGCCCGGCCAGGCCGCCGACCGGCGGAATTCCCGCCGCGGCGTGCTGTGGACCGACGTGCTCGACGAATTCGCCATGGACGACCCACGGCGCTTCGAGTTCTTCCACGCCCGTCAGCGCGTGAAGTATCCCGACTTCCGCTTCTTCGCCGAACAACTGGACGGCATCCACCGCGCTTGGTCCGACGGTTCCGTGGAATGGGTCGGCGGCAAAAGCCTCCGCCTCACCGGCCCCGCCAGTCCGGATTGCCGCCTTCAGCATCTGCTCGGGAACTACTATTTCTAAACGTCTCCCAACCCGCCTCCCCATGGAATCCCACCCCTTGTCCCGCCGCGAACTCCTGCGCCACCTGACCCTCGCCACCGCCGCCTCGGCGCTGACCGCCAACGCGGGCCACGGGGCCGAAGCGCCGACGCCCGCCGCCAGCCTGCACCGGAACCAGCCACAGCTCCGGATGGGATCCGAGAAAATCGCGATCCTGGTTTACCCGGAGTTCACGGCGCTCGACGCGCTGGGACCGCATTATCCGCTGTCCGGCATGATGGGCGCGACCGTGCGTTTCGTGGCGAAGACGCTGGACCCGGTCCCGTGCGAAGGCGCGAGCGCGGGCGGCTTCTGCGTGAAGCCGCACCTCACCTTCGCTGACTGCCCGGCCGACCTGGATCTGCTGCTCGTGCCCGGCGGGCTCAAGGGCACGCTCGATGTCCTGAATGACCCCGCGACGTTGAAGTTCATCGCCGAGCGCGGGGCCCGGGCGAAGTTGGTCGGCAGTGTCTGCACCGGTTCGTTGCTGCTCGGCGCCGCCGGCCTCCTGAAGGGCCGCAGGGCCACCTGTCACTGGCAGACCCTGGAAGTCCTCAAGGACGTCGGCGCCTCGCCCGTCACCGAACGGATCGTGTTCGACGGCGCGGACCGCGTGACCGCCGCCGGGGTGAGCGCTGGATTGGACCTCGGCTTCGAACTCGTCCGCCGTTACCGCGGCGACTTCTACGCCAAGGGCATGCAACTGCTCGGGGAATACGACCCGCAACCGCCGTTCCCGGGCGGCGGCAATCCGCGCACCGCCGACCCGACCGCCGTGGCGATGCTCAACCAGATGCACGCCCCCATCGTCGAGCAGTTCCGCGGAGCTGTGCGGGCGGCGCAGAAGTGATCCGAAATACGGTCACCGGTGGGGCGGAAACTTGCCGAGCTTGCGTTGCAAGGTGCGACGGTCGAGGCCCAGCAGGCGGGCCGTCTGCGAGATGTTGCCGCCGCAGTCGGCGAGCACGCGCTGGATGTGTTCCCATTCGACGCGGTCGAGCGAGGGCGTTTCCGCGGGCACTTCCTTCGGGTTGTCGCGGGCCAGGCGTTCGCCGCGGAGGGCGGCCAGGATCTGGTCGGCATCGGCCGGCTTGGTGAGGTAGTCCCGCGCGCCGAGGCGCACGGCTTCGAGGGCATTGGCGATGCTGCCGAAACCGGTGAGCACCACGATGGGCAGGCCGGGTCGCGCCGCATTGAGTTCGCGCACGAGGGTCAGGCCGTCGCCGTCGGGCAGGCGCAGGTCCACGATGGCGCCGGCCAGGGTGTTCGCCTGCCACGTGGAGCGCGCGGAAGCGAGGTCCGCGGCGGGCAGGATGACGCCGCCGCGCGCGGTGAGCGCCCGGGCCAGGCGTTCGCGGAAGGCGGAGTCGTCCTCCACCAGCAGGTAGGTGGGCGTGGGAGTCATTCAGGAAGGTCGGCGGGCCGGATGGCGGGCGGGTAGCACCAGCGTGGCGGTGGTGCCGCCGGGGCTGGCGGAATCCAACCGGAAGTCGCCTCCCAGCCGTTCCGCCAGCAACCGGACCAGGAATAGTCCCAGCCCGGTTCCCCGTCCCGGCGGCTTGGTCGTGAAGAAGGGTTCGCCCGCGTGGGCGAGGACGTCGGCGGAAAGTCCCTCTCCGTGGTCAGTCACCGCGAAGCGGACCGAGCCTTGCTCCGGATCGACCGCGCAGCGGACTTCCGTGCCGGTCGGGCTGGCGTCGAACCCGTTCTTAACGAGCGAGACGAGCGCCTGCATGAAGGCCTCGGGCGGGGCGAACACGGTCGTGGCCGCGGCGGCGCGCCGGATCGCGAGGCCGCGGGGGAACCGCCGTTGCAGTTCGGCCAGAACCTCCTCCAGGACGAGTTCGCGCGTCGCGTCGCCGGATTGGGATTCCAGCCGGTCGAGGATCGCCCGGCAGCGTGCGGCTTCCTCGCGGATCAGTTCCGCGTCGTCCGCGAGGTCCGGCTGGTCGGGCAACTGCTGGGCGGCGCGGGCGACTTCGCCGGCGGCGATGGCGATGGTGCCCAGCGGCGTGCCGAGTTCATGGGCGGCGCCGGCGGCCAGCGTGGCCAGGGCGGCGAACCGTTCGTGCCGGGTCGCGGCGTCGCGGGCTTCCGCCAGTTGGCCCTCGCGCTGACGCAAGGCCGACTGGAGCCGACCGGCGAAGAAGACGATGGCGACCGCGGTCAGGACGAAGGCCGCCAGCATGCCGTTGAGGTGGAGGTTCAGCGGCAGGTCGGGCCCGACCCCGCAGACCGGGTCGGCCGGCCGCGGCAGGTGTTCGCTCCCGAAGTAGAGCAGGCTGAAACCGCCGGCGCAGACCGCGGCGACGGTGGCGGCCCAGCGCGGCGGCAGGGCCACGGCCGCGAGCGCGACGTGGGCGAGGTAGAAGGCGCTGAAGGGATTGTGCGGCCCGCCGGTGAAGTGCAGCAGGACCGTGAGCTGCACGACGTCCAGGGCGAGGCAGGCGGCGAGGGCCCGCGGGGTTTCGCCGCGGCCGGCGGGCACGCGGTGCAGCGCCAGGTTGGTGAGCGCGGTGAAGGCGATGCAGACGAACACCGGCCGCAATGGCAACGCCAGGCGCAGCCCGTAGACAACCCACAGCACCGTGGCGGTCTGCCCGAACACCGCGGTCCACCGCAGCAGGCGAAGCCACGGCAGGGTGAATACCGGCGGCAGTTGCGGCGACAGGGAGGTCACGGCACCTGGGCCGCGGCGATGGCGGCGTCGGCCAACTCCTCCGGCGTCCAGTCGTTGCCGTCGAACTGGCGGTGGATGCGCCCGCGGGTGTCCACGACGACGGTGCGCAGGTTGTGCGAAATGCTGCCACCCTCGCGGTTGAGCATGAGGTCCACCTGAGGGGCCAGCCGGGCCAGGACGTTGGTGCCGAGCACGCCGAAGAGCCAGCGGTCGGGGTTCGCGCCGCGGGCGCTTTTGGCGTAGCGGGTCAGGACAGCGGGGGAATCGAAGTCTGGGTCAAAGGACAGCGACAGGAGCTGCCAATTCGCGGGCGCATTGGTCCGGGTGAGGAGCTCGTTCCGCGTC
The DNA here is from genome assembly GCA_044339945.1 of Kapaibacterium sp. (SeqCode). Lineage (GTDB taxonomy): Bacteria > Verrucomicrobiota > Verrucomicrobiia > Limisphaerales > UBA9464 > CAIWAH01. Next base: position 1,369 of record JBIIUN010000175.1, on the reverse strand, counting down.
CGGGCGAAGTGTTTGGTCATCCGGGGACAGAACTCGGGCAGCGGGCAACGGGTGAAAATGAACGTGAACGCCAACGCCTTCCCGCGGAAATCCGCCAGCCGGACGGTCCGGCCCTGTTCGTCCAGCAGCTCGAAGTCGGGCAGGAGGTCGCCCGGACGAAGATCGGCGCGGAGCGGGCGGGTGGGTTTCTGGTGCTCGGCCGGCGTGTTGGTCTGGCCGGTCTTCACGAGCCCGTCGATCCAGTGGTTGTCGTCCGTGACGTGCAGGCGAAAGGTGACCTCGTCCCCCTCGCGCAGGCCGGCGAGTTCGTTGGTGTCCCGCACGGTGAGGGTCATGGTCATCTTGGGCATGTAGCCCGGAATTTCCTCGTGCCGGATGACGACACTCTGGCCGTCCGTCGGGAACTCCCGGATGACGCCCCGGACGGCATGGCTCGCCGTGCCGGGGCCGACCGACGACGACGTGGCCGGCCGGCAGCCGGCGAAAACCAGCGCAAGGGCCAAGAGTAATGACCAAGGACCAATGACCGAGGTCCAGGAGTGGAAGAGGGCGGGGCGATTCATGGCTTTGCATTCTCCGCGCGGAGACGGTCGAGGAAGCGGATTATGGCGGCCGGCGTATTGGTGCTCAGGCCGTCGAAGTAGGCGCGGACATCACCGCCGCGATCGAGGACCGCGATGCGTTCCGTGTGGAGGAAGTCGCCGGGCATCGCCACGGGTTCGCCCGCCGTGGCGCGGGGCAGGAAACTGGTTTCGATCAGCGGATACAGCGTGGCGGCGTCGCCGGTCAGGAAGAGCCAGCGGTTGGTCTCGGCGCCGAACTTGGCGGCGAAGCGTGTGAGCTGCGCCGGCGTGTCGGTGCGCGGATCCACCGTCAGGGAGACCAGCCGGACGTCCGGGGCGCCGGCGAGGTCCCGTTGCACCGCGGCCATCTGGCGGCTCACCCGCAGGCAGGTGGTGCCGCAACTGGTGAACACGAAGCTGACCACCGCGTATTGGTCCCGCAGGTCCGCCCGGGTGACGGTCCGGCCGGTGCGGTCGGTGAGGGTGAAGTTGCCGAGCGAACGCTCCCGGTCGGGCCGGAAGAACTCCTCCGGCTTGGTGCCGCGGGCAAAGAAACCCGCGGCGAGCGCGGCCACCACGAGCGCGCCGCCGACGAGGCTGATCAGGAGGCGCAACCCCGGACTGCCGAGCGAATCGTCGGCGTCCGGGGTCGCCCGCGGGAAACTGGCCGACTCGTTCTTCACCGCGGTTGGGTCAGCTTGGCCCCGTAGCCGGCTTCCTTGATCACCCCGACGAGCTGTTTCACGGACACCTGGTTGGTGTCGTAGGCGATCATGGCGAGCTGGTTGGTGAGGTTGACCGAGGCG
>JBIIUN010000174.1:0-9371 GCA_044339945.1 Kapaibacterium sp. (SeqCode) | reverse complement strand
ATCATCTATCACGACGGTTCCTTGGCTCCGGCCGGTTACTACGTCGGCGGCGCCGGCCCGTATGACGGGTCCACCGTCACGTTGGCTCCGGACGAGGCGGCCTTCCTGTTCCGGAAGACTGGTTCCTTGACGCCGGTTGCGGTTGGTGAGCTGCAGACCACGGCCTTGACTCACTTCATTCCGCAGGGGGGGGCGATCGGCTTGGGAACCGGCTTCGGCGCCAATGCCAATCTGGCCACCAGCGCGCTGGTCGGCGGCATCGTGGTGGACTCCGACGGCGGCTTCAATGTGGCGGACGAGGACGTCATCTTCCAGACGTCCGGCACGAGCTTCTCGACGGACATCATCTATCACGACGGTTCCTTGGCCCCGGCCGGGTTTTACTCTGGTGGCAATCCCGGAGCGACCCTCAACTCCGGCTTGGGCTTCTTCTACTTCCGGAAAGCCGGCAGCGGCAATCTCATCTGGCGCCAGTCGGCCCCGACTCCCTGATTCACCTTCGTTACTGCTCCATCGCTTCAACGTTTTCCCTTTGTGACCATGAACAAGAAATTCCTCTGCACCCTCGCCTTGGCTGCCCTCCCCGCTTCCTCTGCGTGGGCGGTCGGCTTGATCGACCTGCGCACCACCACGGCGGACAACTCCAACACCCTCACCGACCGGCTCTATCTCAATTCGACGTTTACCCCGGCCAACGAGGCTCCGGTCGGCACGTCTCTGTGGATCGTCTGGGATTCCACGGGCAACGGCCTGCCCTTCAATCCCGCCGGTTCGGGGGACGTCCACATCAACAACCTGCTCGGGGCCGACGACCAGATCGTCATGAACCTCGAGGTGGACGGAACGCTCCTCGGCGACCAGACCGGTCGGTTCCAGCAGGCGGGCCTGAGCCTGTCCGACTCGGCCAACGTGGCGGGACAGCGCTTTTACGCGTTCCTGTGGCACCCGACCAACGGCGGCAACACGTCCGGCAATCCTGACAACCTCGGGGAAGTGGTCCCGAGCGTGACGTTCGGCGTCAGCAGTTCGTTCCTCAACTTCGCCTTTGATGACCCGTCGATCGCAGGGAATGGCCGGCTCGACATCTCGGCCAACCTCAATGCCAGCCAGTTCACCGTGGTTCCCGAGCCCGAGGAATACGCCGCCCTGTTCGGCGCGACGCTCGTCGGCTTCGCCCTTTGGCGCCGCTCGAACCGCCGCTAACCCACCACCACAATCCTGAAAGCAAGCATGACCATGAAGCTTATCTCCCGAATCAATGCGGCCCTCTTCGCCGCGGTGGCGTCGGCCAGCCTCGCTTACGGCGCGGACGTCAACATCGCCCACAACACTGTCCTGACCGGCTCGGTCAACTGGACCGCGGATAACGTCTATCATCTCCAGGGGTTCGCCTTCGTCGATGACGGCGCCACCCTGAACATCCAGGCCGGCACCATCATCAAGGGTTCGGCGGGCACGGGTAACAACGACTTCGGCTGCCTCTTCGTGGAGCGCGGCGGCAAGCTGATGGCGCTCGGCACCGCCGAGAGTCCGATCATCTTCACCGCCGAGACGGACACGCTGAACTGGAACCTCGGCATCTATGAGCGCGGGCTCTGGGGTGGCATCGTCGTCCTGGGCAAGGCCAACTTGAACAGCGCCGCGAATGCGACGGGTAACGCGAATTCGCAGGACGGCAATCCGGCGACGGTTCCGTTTGACGTCTATGAAGGATTGAGCAACCCCCTCCCGGAGACAGAATCCAACGGGCGCTTTACCTATGGCGGCACCGATGACGCCGATAACTCGGGCGTCATCCGCTACGTGGTCATCAAGCATGGCGGCAAGATCTTCACGACCAACAAGGAGGTCAACGGTCTGTCGCTCTGTGCGGTCGGCAGCGGGACGGTGGTCGAATATGTCGAATGTTACGCGATCCAGGACGATGGCTTCGAATGGTTCGGCGGCACCGTGAACAACAAGTATCTCGTCAGCGCCTTCAACGACGACGAGGCCTTTGACACCGACCAGGGCTTCCGGGGCAAGAACCAGTTCCTCTTCTCGATTCAGGACCCGTTGGCCCGGGATCGCGGTTCGGAAATCAATGGTTTCGTGAACGGATCGGGCAGCAGCTCTTTCGCGCTCATGGATCGCGCACCGCAGGCGACCTATCAGGTCTTCAATGCTACTTGGATCGGAGGCGGCGTTCAGACAGCGACCGTCGGTGGCTTCGCGAACAACACGTTCCGTATCCGGGACGGCTCCCGCGTTAAGTTCTACAACAGCATCTTCACCGACTACGCCGAGCGTGGCATCGCGCTGGAAAACGTCGGCACCAACTTCCTCGCGTCGGACACTGCGTTGAGCCCGATCGCCTTGGACCATAACCTCTGGTTCGGCTTCTCCTCCGGGGCCACTGGCTCACGGGTGATCAACAACACCATCGCCAACATCGCGATCAACAGCGGCACCAACACGCCCACCGCGTTGTTCTCCGCTCCGTGGGACAACCAGATCGTGGACCCCGCCCTCGGCGGCATCAACCGCGGCGCCAACCGCACCTTGGACCCCGTTCCTTCTTCGGTTGGACCAGCCTTTACCGGCACCACCCAGGCGATTCCTGCCGACGGCTGGTATGACACCACCGCGACCTACAAGGGTGCCTTCGGACCGGGCGACTACTGGATGGACGGTTGGACCACGCTGTCCCGCCGCGGCATCCTCAAGGTGAACAAGATCCTGTCGGAGGTCACCTACAACGCCGGCCTCGACCAGGCGACCATCCGCTGGGCATCCGTGCTGAACGCCACCTACCAGGTCCAGTCGTCCACCGACGGCGTCACCTGGACCAACGAAGGCGGCAGCGTCACCGGCACTGGCGGCACCGGCACTGGCTTTGACGCCAGCGCGACGGTCGCCCTCGGCGGCACCAAGAAGTTTCTCCGGGTGACTGGTAACTGAGCCAGTTTCCGGGGTTCCTGAAGACTGGACGAGGGAGGGCCTGTGTGGGCTCTCCCTCGTTCCATCACGACGACCGACCACACACTTCCGCTTCGTCTCCATGAAACTGTCCACCTCGCCCCTTTTCGGCCTCTCGATCCTCGCCGGCGCCGCCCTGCTGACGCCGCAATCGGCCCACGCCTACCTCGCCACGGGCCGCACCGTGAGCGGTTCCTCGCTGGCCACCCAACTCTTTCTGACCACCGGCACGCCGGCCCCGGTCAACACCCGGGTCTGGTTCGTCGCCGATCGCAATGGGGATGGCGTCCCCACCAGCCCGGCTCCGGGAGCGGTCTTGGGCGCGGATGACGTGCTGATCTACGAGGACGTCGTGGACGGAACCATCTTGGGTGCCCAGGCGGGCCGGTATCAGCGGGCGGGCATTTCGGCCGACGACTCGCTCAAGACCGCGACGATTTACTTCTACCTGTGGAATTTCACCACGCCGACCACCGAGGTGCCTGTCGGGCAATTCGTGCCCAAGGCGGGTGACACCTTCGGGTTGTTCCGGATCGGGGTCGTGGCCCCGCCGCAGATTGGCAATGCGGCCTGGGATGTCACGGGTCCGGTGCTGGCCAACCAACACACGGTCGGTGGGCAGGCGCCCAACCGAGCACCGGTCTTGGGCGAACTGCCCGCGCGCGAGGTGGCGGAGCTGGCGACGTTGACCTTCACGGCTTCTGCGACCGACGCCGACGCTGGCCAGACCCTGACCTTCTCGCTCGGAGCCGGAGCTCCGGGCGGAGCGTCCATCAATCCCGCGACGGGTGCCTTCAGCTGGACACCGGCGGAGACGGACGGACCGGGTTCATTTCCGGTGACGATTCGGGTCACCGACAACGGCACGCCGGCCCTGACGGCCGAGAAGTCCTTCGTGATCACGGTGCTGGAGGTCAATCAGGCCCCGTTGTTGGGACTGATCGCCGCGCAGACAGTGACGGCCGGGTCGCCGCTTTCTGTGCCGCTGCTGGCGACTGACGCCGACCTTCCGGCCCAAGCCCTGACCTTTGCCGTGGTCAATCCGCCTGCCGGGGCCGTGATCAGCGGAACGTCTTTCCAATGGACCCCGACGGCGGCCCAGGTGGGGACCAACGTCATTGAAGTGCAGGTCACCGATTCCGGGGTGCCCGCGTTGAAGGCATCCCGCAGCTTCGAGGTGCGGGTCGAAGCTGCCGTGGTGAGCGCTCCGGTCGCCCAGTTGACCGGCGACGGACAACTGAAGCTCCGTTTCACCACCCGGAGCGGGCGTTCGTATCAGGCCCAACGCAAAGGGGCGCTGGACGCGGCGGACTGGACGATGCTGGGCAGTCCGGTGGCCGGCACTGGCAGTCCCCTGGAGCTCAGCGTGGAATCGGCCACGGCGACGGGATTTTTCCGGGTGCTGGAGCAATGACCCGGGCGGTTGGCAGGCTCCGCCCCAAGGCGACGGGCATCCAACGGTGTCTTGCACATGGCTGAACGAACCGATCGAACGTCCGCAAGAATCCAGCGGCTGGGATATGTCGCCCATCTGTGGCGGCATGACCTGGCCTTTCGGTGGGCCTTGCCGCTCCTTTTGGTCGGAGCCTTGGGCCTGATAGGGCTGTTGCCCCGGATGTGGCCCGTGGCCAGGACGCCGGTGGGCCGGATCCTGCGGATTAGCGGCTTGGATTGGCTGCAAAGCCGGGCGCTTCAGCAGTCGGCGCGAGGTTTGGAAACCGCCGGCAGTTTCCCGGATGCGCTGATCGCCTTTGATGGAGCCGTTGCCAACGATCCCGGAAGCACGGCCGCCGTCTCGGGGGCGATTCGTTGCCTCGACCGCCTCCCGGAGCCGGCTCAGGTGAGGCTGCCGGATACGGCGGACTGGCTTCTCCATATCAGCGCGACGAATCAGGAGACCCTGCGGTGGTTGGCGCCGTTGCTGGCGCGGCACGGCCATTGGCATTGGCTGAAATCCCGGCTCCCGGCGAAAGGGGACGGCGCGGACGACGCGCTTGGGGCGTTGCGCTCGCGCTCCCAATTCGAGGAGGGCGACCTGGAAGCGTTTGATTCGGAGTTGGCGGCCAACCCCGGACGGTTGAAGGCGGATGCCGAGCTGGCGCTCATCTCCGTCGGCCGCCGGGCCGTTCAGGCGACGGGCCGTCCGGAATCCGACGGCTTGCAGAAGGAGCTGGAGCTGGCCGCACAGTTTCCGGGCACCCGCCAGCTGGCGCTGCGGCTGCTCATGGATCTCGCCTTCGCCCGCCGAGACCTTTGGCATTACGAGCAGTTGTTGGCCGCCGCGCACGCCGGGCGGACGCCCGGTCTGGCGAGTCAGACCCGCTTCTGGCGTCTCCTGCGCGGGTCGGGGCAGGGGGAGCGGGCGGCCAGACTGGCGCGGGAGTCCGGAATGGTTCCCGCCAACGTCCAGGAAGCCGAGCTGCTGCTACCGGTTCTGGCCGAGATGGGAGTCAGGGAGGCGTATGAAATCGTCCGCCAGCAAGCGCTGACCAGGTGGGGCAACTCGCCGACCCTTTGGGTGGTGGTGGGCGAATCGCTGGTCACGCTCGAAGACTGGGAAGGCCTGCGCGACCACGCTTTCCAATTGCGGCAACGTGTCCAGTTCCAGGAGGCGCTCGGCAATTTTTCTTGGTTCCTTGAAGGCTTGGCGGAGCACCGGCTGGGCCGCCCGCCGCGGGCCGTGGCGGCGTGGGATACATTCCGTCGGGAACTTCCCGCCAGTGCCGGCTTGGCGCTGCGGGCCGCCCAGCTCCTTGATCGCTGGGGGCTCGCGAGTGAGGCACTCGCCGTGCTGGTGCGGTTTCGGGAGCGGTCGCCGGCGGATGATGCGTTGTTGGCCGACTTGCAACGGATCGCCTACCATTCGCGCGATTTGGAATGGTTTACCCGTGCATCCCGGGAGCTTCATGAGCGCCACCCCGCGGATGCCCGGGTGCTCAACAATCTGGCGGCGGCACTCATCATCCACGGGGACCAATCCGAGGCGGCATTGCCGCTTACCTTGCAGGCGCTGCAGGCCATGCCCAATTCGGGCGCAACCGTGGTCAACCACGCGGTGGCCTTGATCCAGGCGGGCCGCGCCACCGAGGCCGCACCGCTGCTGAGCCGCGCCCAGTCGTTGAGCTTGGACCCGTCATCGCAGGGAATGCTCGCTTACGCGAAGGTATGCTACTTCTCCGCGACCGGCCGGCCGGACGAGGCCTGGCGACAGGCCCAGCTCTTGAAGACGGACGATCTGTTTCCCAACCAGATACAGCGGTTGGAGACGATGCTACGGCACAAGCTTGCCGGCCGCCCCTGACCGAATCGGCGCCCGTGCGCGCCAAGGAAGGCGGGGTTCGCCGGCGCTCTGCCGCCCCGGATCAGCGGGACAGCAGAGGGGACCGGCATTCACCACGGCGGCGAGCGGCGGGCCTCACGCCATCAGTCCCTTCACCAATTCCCCGTGGATGTCGGTGAGGCGGAAGTCGCGGCCTTCGAAGCGATAGGTGAACTTCGTGTGCTCGATGCCCATCAGGTGGAGCATCGTGGCGTGCAGGTCGTGGGCGCTGACGGGGTTCGCGACGATGTTGTAGCCGAAGTCGTCCGTCTGCCCGATGACGGTGCCGGGCTTGATTCCGCCGCCGGCCATCCAGATCGAGAAGCAGCGCGGATGATGGTCGCGGCCGAAGCTGTTCTTGGTGATGTCGCCCTGCGAGTAGGCCGTGCGGCCGAATTCGCCGCCCCAGATGACCAGCGTTTCGTCGAGCAGACCGCGTTGCTTCAGGTCCTTGATGAGCGCGGCGCTGCCTTGGTCGGTGTTCTTGGTCTGCGCCTTGATGCCGTCCGGCAACCCGCCGTGATGATCCCAGTCGCGGTGGCAGAGCTGGATGAACCGCACGCCCCGTTCCGCGAGGCGGCGGGCGAGCAGGCAGTTGTTGGCGTAGGACGGCTTGCCCGGGGTGGCACCATACAGGTCGAGCACGGACTGCGGTTCCTGCGCGAGGTCCATGAGCTCGGGCACGCTCGTCTGCATGCGGAAGGCGAGCTCGTAGTTGTCGATGTGCGTGGCGATGGCCGGATCGGCGAGCGCGCCGAGCTGCTTGCGGTTGAGCTCCTGCATCGAGTCGAGCAACTGCCGGCGGGCCGTGCCGCTTAGGCCGGGTGGATTCGAGACGTAGAGCACGGGGTCGCCCTGGCTGCGGAGCTGGACGCCCTGGTAGGTGGCGGACAGGAAGCCGTTGCCCCAATAACGCGCCTGCAAGGCCTGCCCGCCGCTGCCGCTGGTGAGCACCACGAACGCGGGCAGGTTCTCGTTCTCGCTGCCCAGGCCGTAACTGATCCACGCCCCCATCGTCGGCCGGCCCGGCTGCTGGTTGCCGGTGCCGAAGAAGGTGACCGCGGGATCGTGGTTGATCGCGTCCACGTGCATCGAGCGGATGAGCGCGATGTCGTCCACGATGCTGCCGGTGTGGGGCAGGAGGCTGCTCAGTTCGACGCCCGACTTGCCGTAGCGCTGGAACTCGTAGGGCGAACCCACGCACTTGAGCACGGCTTGGCCGGCGGTCATGCCCGTGATGCGCTGGCCCATGCGGACGCTCGCGGGCAATTCCTCGCCGGTCATCTCCTTGAGCTTCGGCTTGGGGTCGAAGAGATCGAGATGCGACGGCGCGCCGGACTGGAACAGGTAGATGACCCGCTTGGCCTTGGGTGCGAAATGCAGGGTCTTCAATGCGCCTCCGGTGCCAGTGGCCGCAGGGTTGGCGGCGAAGAGTTTCGGATTGAGCAGCGACGCCAGCGCGAGGGCGCCGATGCCGGTCGTGCTTTGGGTCAGGAAGGCGCGGCGCGAAAGAATTCGTTCGAGGTCGTTTTGCAGGTTCATGTCAGGACCAAGGATTGAAGAGGGCTACACCGGTGCGGACGAGATCGTTGGTATTGCGGGTCGCTACGGTCAGGCCGTGGGTCAGGGCCGTGGCCGCGATCAGCGTGTCGATGGCCGGCAGCGGGTCGCGGAGAGAGCCGGCCAGCTGGCCCCACCGTCTGGCCACCGTCTGGTCCACCGGCAGCAGTCGCCCCTCGAACCATTCGGCGACCTCTTCGCGGATCCAACGCTGCAGCCGGGTGCGGCGGGCGGGATCGGCGATTTTCGCCAGTCCCTTTTCCAGTTCGCCCACGGTGAGCACGCTGAGGTAGAGCCGCTCCTGGTGATCGAGGAGCCACTGGCTAACCTTGGCGTCCGGAGCCTTGCGGCTGAGTTCGGAGATGACGTTGGTGTCCACCAGCCAGTTCATAGCGAAACGTCGCGGGGCAGGCTGGCGTCACGGGAGAGTTCCAGTTCCGCCCCTTGGATGGGCTTGAACAGTTCCAGGATGGTCTTCTTTTTCGGCTGACGTTTCTTGAAGTCCGCAACCGAAACAACCATGACCGCCGGCTCGCCGTGGCGGGTCACCGTCTGCGGGCCATGGCTCAACGCATTGTCCACGACCAGGCTGAACTGGTTCTTGGCCTCCTGAAGTTGCCATACGTTCTTCATGTCGCGACGGTGGTCAATGGGGTCTGGCCAGTCTAGCTAGAAGTGTTCGGTTTCAGTTCACGCGCAGTTTGCGGACCCACTGTTGGTTCGCTTCCCAGTAAGTTGCCTTCTTCTTCATCGTCGGATCGTCCACCGCCGGTTGCACGCGGCCGTCGGCGTCGGTGGCTCGGGACACCACCGTGTATTCGCCCGGGGTCGGCGACGGCCAGTCGAAATGCCAGAAGCTCCAGGTGAATTTCGCGTCCAGACCACGGGCCGGCTTCTTTTCGAGGACGGCCGGCTGCCATGGTCCGTCGCCCACCTTCACCTCCACCGACTTCAGCGGCGTCCCGTCGCTCCAGGCCGCACCGGTGAGGCGGATGGAGCCGTCCGTCCGCTTCACGGCCCGGGCGGTGACGGATTTGCAGCCGATATGGCACACACTGGTCTCGCGCCAATTGGTCCAGTCGGTGCCCTCGCGGTCCTCGCCCCGGATCGTGACGTATTCCCGCGCCATCCAGCGACCCATGAAGCGCCGGTCCAGGACATCCACGCGCCGCAGCCACTTGACCCAGGCCACGCCGAACCAACCGGGCACCACCAGGCGGAGCGGGAAACCGTGGCTCTCCAGCAACGGATCGCCGTTGTGCGCCCACGCGAGCAACACCTCATCGCGCAGGGCGTGTTCGACCGACAGGCTGCGGGCGAAGTTCTGCGGGTAATCCTTCTCCCGGATCTTCTCCACCTTTTCGTCGGCACCGTAGAACACGACCTCCTCGGAGCGCTTCATGAGGCCCAGTTCCTTGAGCAGGGGCCCGAGCGGCGTGCCCGTCCAACGCAGGTTGCCGCACGCGCCGGCGAACCCGGGATTTGAGCCGTTGCCGCCGCACTCCAGCGTTGCGGCAATCGTCTTCCGCGGCCG